>JAFGVG010000125.1 GCA_016938095.1 Bacteroidales bacterium | reverse complement strand
TCCGCGCAAAGTGCAATGGGGATGATTTGCAATTTCATGGTATAGTCTGAGTGCATCATGGCCCGGTTTGATGCCTGTCCGGTCCATGCCATTGTTAATATCAACCCATAAGTTGACCCGGGTTTTTTCTTCCAGTGCCTTTGAAGCTAGTTTACTGAATATCTCAAAATCATCAACTATTGCTGAGAAGTTAACGCCCGCATATTTCTTCTTAAGCTGAAAGAACCGGTCAATTTGAATTCCAACCGGCTGCATGGCAAGCAATATATCCTTTCCTCCGGCGTCTGCGACCATACCTGCCTCAATGATTGTTGAACATTTGAAGCGGGTGATGCCCTCCTTAACCTGCAATCGCACAATCTCCGACATCTTGTGGGTTTTCACATGAGGTCGCAGTTTTTCAGGACTTCCCGCTATGGTAATCATCCTGCGGATATTCTCCCTTATACGGTCAGGATAAACCAACAGTGCCGGACTGGGAATCTCCGCCAAATTATTCGCCGTGAACCATTGTTGCATGGTATCAGTATAATTCAAAAGCAGCTTCTACCTCAACCGCAATGTTCATGGGTAAGAAAGCTCCAATGGCGCTTCTGACACCAATTCCGTCGTTTTCGCCGAAAACCTCAGCCATCAGTTCACTAAATCCGTTGATAACACCCGGATGTTGTCCGAACTCAGGTGTACTGTTTACCATGCCCAGCACCTTGACAATTCGTTTAATCTTATTCAGATCTCCGATTTGACTTTTGAGGGTGGACATCATAGTTAGGCCAACCTGTCGTGCGGCAAGTTTTCCTTCCTCAAGGTTCATATTTTCACCCAACCTTCCGGTAATAAGGGTGCCGTCGTTTCGCATAGGCCCCTGGCCTGAAACATAAAGCGTTTTATCGATGATCAGAACCGGTTTATAAACGCCGACAGGTTTGGGAGCCGGTGGCAGCTGCAGGTTTAATTCAGCAATTTTTGCTTCAGGATTTGTTTTCATATTTATAAAATTGAATTGATGATGAATACTCCGGCCAGACCAGTTACGCCAATAATGGTTTCCATAACTGTCCACGATTTCAGGGTGTCCTTAACTCCCAGGTTAAAATACTCTTTGTACAGCCAGAAACCCACATCATTAACCTGGGAAAGCACAAGGCTTCCGGCGCCTATGGATAAAACCATCAGTTCGGGGTTCACCGCTCCGCTTGTTACAAAAGGAAGAACAATGCCTGCTGCGGTTAATGCCGAGACGGTTGCGGATCCTACTGAAATACGTAAAACGGCAGCAATCAGCCAACCCAGCAATAAAGGTGATAGGGTGGAATTACGCATCATTCCGGCAATGTAATCGCTTACGCCGCTTTGGGTAAGAACTTCCTTTAAAATACCGGCCCCGGCAATGATTAGCAATACTGAAGTGATGCCGGTAACTGATTTGGCAATCATGCCTGTGATTTCTTTCATGCTTTTTCCTCTCGAAATTCCCAGGGTGTACATGGCTACCAGCACAGAAATGAGCATGGCCACTGGTGGGATGCCAATAAAAGCAAAGAAACGACCGACTAAGGTGTCACCCCAACGGGCTAAATCAGTTACCGTTGCGGCAAGTATGAGTATCACCGGCAACAGGGCTGTAAGCACGCTTGCTGCCATGCCTGGCATTTCATTGTCGGTCAGAACCCTGGGATTCACAAATTCCTGAAGTGGGCTGGCAGGGATTTTTTTTAACGTACGGGCAAAAAACGGACCGGCAATAACAATGGCCGGAACGGCTATAACCAGTCCATAAAGCAGTACTTTACCAATATCGGCGTTAAACATAACCGAAATAGCCGAAGGGGAAGGATGGGGAGGCAGAAAACCATGAGTAACGGACAAAGATGCTATCATGGGAACACCCACATACAGCAGGGGTAAGCCCGATGCGGCGGCAATGGTGAATATGAGCGGGATGACAATCACAAAACCTACACTGTAAAACATAGGTATCCCAACAATAAAGCCTGTTAGCACCATGGCCCATTGTATTTTCTTTTGTCCGAAATGCTTTATCAGCACCGAAGATATTCTTTGGGCAGCACCACTTTCGGCTACCAGTTTGCCCAGCATAGCACCAAAGCCAAGTATCATAACCAGTGAACCCAGTGTGCTGCCAATTCCCGTTTCCACTGCCTTAACCAATGTTGTAGGTTCCATGCCCTCGGCCAGTCCGACAGCCAGTGATATCAGCACAAACGAAACAAAGGTATCGAGTTTGACAACAGTGATCAGCAAAATCAGCAAAACAATACCTGCAATAAGAATGATAAGGGGCATGGCATTTTTTTTTCGTTAATGGGCTGGAAGAGGACAATAGCAGGGTTGATGCAATAAAGATAAACATTTTTAGCGCTCGTGCACGCCATGCATTAACAAATGTATGGCGTTCTCCATACTCCCGGCTTTAATAATGCCAGTGGTATTGACAAAGAATATCTCATCTGCGTTTTCAATGGTGCTTAAACGGTGTGCTATGATAATGCGGGTAGTGGTTCCGGGAAGCCTTTCTAAAATAAGTTCCAGTTGTTTCTCTGTAATGGTATCGATATTGGCCGTGGCTTCATCCAGAATAAGTATTTCCGGATCCCTTAAAACAGCCCGCATAAAGGCAACGAGTTGCTTTTGTCCCAGGCTCATGGTTTCACCTGAATGACTTACCGGGGTATCAAGACCCTTGTCAAACCGGCTAAGCAGACTATCCAAACCACGTTGAACAAGCAGTTCAATCAATTGTGCATGCGAATAATGCGCTATGGATGCATTTCCATAAAGAATGTTCTCCATAATTGTTCCGGTGAATAGAAAGGGATCCTGAAGAATGAACCCTATTTTTTCAGCCAATGTTGCAGGGGTATACGAGCGTATGTCCCTGCCGTTTAACAGCACCCTGCCCCCTATGGGGTCGTAAAGACGGGCAATAAGTGAGGCAGTTGTTGTTTTTCCGCCGCCTGTGGGACCGACAAAAGCATAAGTTTTTCCCTGGTCAAGCGTAAAACTTACCTGATTAAGAATGACCTTGCCCGGCTCGTAGCTGAATGAAACGTTTTCGAAGGCAATGGCTGTTTTGCTTTCGGACTGGTGAACTTCGTCCGTTTTCTTCAGGTTGGTTTCCATAACCAGTATCTGTGAAATTCTGTCCCACGCAGCCAGTGCGATCTGAAAGTTGCTCCACAGCGCTGCCAACTGCCTCAACGGGTTGTAAAAATTGTTGATATAAGCCAGGAAACTGATCAGCAAACCCAGTGTGAAACTGCCTTTGGAAATCAGATAAATACCAAATACCAGTACAATCAGCTGCCCTGTATGTGCAAAGAAACCGTAAACAGGGATGAATAAGTTATTGGCCAGGCCGGCTTTCAGCGCAGTTGCATAGTTTTTATGGTTGACCTCGGCAAAGCGGTCCCTGAAAAAGTCGCGACGGTTAAAGGCTATAATGACTTTAAAATTGGTCAGGCTTTCCTGGATTTCTGCACTTAGCTTTCCGTTGGTGGCCAGTGCATTTGCATTAAGCCTGCGTACCCAGGGTGTTATAAATTTGCTGAAAGCCAGTAATACAATGGCAGGTGCAAGTGCGGCCGAACCAAGGGGCAGGTTGACTGAGAGCAGAAATACTGCCGCACCCGTCATGATAACAATGCTGGCAATGAATTGTACAAGAAATTGTGAGAAAAACTGGTTGATCTTTTCGGTGTCATTATTGATCCTGGAAATCAAATCGCCTGCTTTGTTTTCATTGAAAAAGGCTATGGGCAGTTCCTGTAGCTTATTGAAAATGTTATTCCTCAGGTTAAACAGTACGTGTTGCCCTACGGTGCCTACCAGTTTTGTCTGCAAATACCCGGTGATCAGTGTAATAACATAAAGTCCGAGCAGTATGACAGCACAAATAAGCACACCCTTGTAAAGGTTTGCCTGAATGTAGGTGTCGATGGTATGGCCTATTAAAAGCGGGGCAAAGAGGGTGGCCACAGCATTTAGGATAATAATAATAAAAGCAAGTACGAGCTGTTTTTTTTCTCCCGACAGGATCAGCAACAACCTTTGCAGCGCAGCAAAAGTTTTTGTGCGTTCGTTAAGTTCTTTGGGTCCTGTATCAAGCTTGTATGCCATAGTGGTTTGTGCTGCGCTGTGAATCATATATCTGTATGTACTCGGGGCAGGTTTTGAGCAATGAAGCATGTGTGCCTGAAGCAATAATCTCACTTTCCATCAGCAAAATGATTTGCTCATACTGTTCAATGGATTCTATTTTTTGCGATACGGCAATCAATGTCATTTCGGGATAATTAAGGTTGATATTTTTCAATATCTGCTCCTCAGTTCTGCTGTCGACTCTCGATGTGAAATCGTCAAGCAGCAGAATACGCGGATTCAATGCCAAAGCCCTGGCAAGCATTATTCTTTGCTTTTGTCCGCCCGAAAGACTGGTGCCTCTTTCCGATATAACAGTATTGAGTTTATCCGGAAGGCTTTCAATAAATTCACTTAATTCTGCGGTTTGTATGGCTTTTTGCAGTATTTCCTCCGGTATCTCCTCACTGAAAGCAATGTTCTCACGGATTGAGAGATTGAAAATAACGCTGTCCTGGAAAACCATACCCATCTGCCGGTAAAAATCCTTTTTGTCAAGCGAATCAAGATTTACCCCATTGAATAGAACTGCGCCATGATCGGGCTTAATTAAACCGGCCAGCAGATATAACAACTGCGTTTTACCGGCTGCTGTCGGACCAATTATGGCTGTTTTGGTTCCCTGGCTAATATTAAGGTTAATTTGCTGCAGGGCAGGCTTTTCCCCAAAAGTAACGGTTACATTTTGCACTTCAATGTTTCCGGTAACCTTGCCGGATATTTTACCATTATCGATAGGATCAGGGGCTTCGGTTACCTCCATCACCCGTTGGTACGATGCATTGGCTTGTGCAATAAGGTTGCTCATAAAACCAATAATGATGATCGGAAAGATTAGAATGGCAATATAGGTGTTAAATGCGGCAAAGTCACCCATGGTCATATTTCCGCTGATCACCAGGTGCCCGCCATAGGCCAGCACAGTGAGCATTGCCAGGTTACTGACAAAGGTAATAAACGGAATGAGTGCGGCAAAAAGACCAAGAATAGAAATGCCCAGATTGCGCGATGTTGTGTTGGCTTCGAGAAATTTGCGGTATTCGGGAATCTGCGAATTAAGAATCCGGATAAGGGCTGCTCCCAGAATACTTTCATTAATGACCCTGTTCAACCAGTCGATTACCTCCCTGCTCCTTTTGAAAAGCACCCTTACCTTGCGGAGCATAAAGTAAAAGGCACTGCCTACAATGGGTACTATGGTAAGTATGGCCAGTGCCAGTTTCCAGTTAATCAGCAACAACATTGCTGTGGCCCCGATAAGCAGGAAAATTGACGATACAATGGAAGAAACCGCGTGCGATACAAATGTTTTGATTGAATCAACATCTGAGGTGAGAATGGTCAGTAACCGCGAAGGATTTGACCGCAACAGGTAAATATACGATTGCCGGGAGACTTTTTCTGAAAGACGTAAACGAATGTCACTGGCTACTTTTTCCGATGTATAGGTTTGCACTGCATTTTGTATATAGCTGAATATCATTATAAAAAAGGATGTTGCGATGAACCGGTATACAACAGTTGCATAGCTCGTGGTATTATTGCCAACATGGTCAATGGCATCGGAAATGATGAGCGGAATGATAAGGTTGAGTCCATTACCCAGCAAGGTGAAAAACACCAACAGGCTGATCAGTCCCTTATAAGGCCTGAGTAAATGCACTACCGGGGTTTTTCCGGAGCCCGCTGTTGACCGATTTACAGATTCTCCGTTCATTATTTTTACTGGTGAGCTTACAAAGAAACAATAAAACTTGCACCTTTGAAAACCCTTCAGGCTTCTTAAGGCGAAATACTGACTTCCTTCCGGAATGTATTTATTATTTTTTTCTAACAATCAGGAATATTTTATGCACTACCAAGGTATATTTGTACAGAAACTTTAAAAATCTGTAACGATCATACGATGGCTAAAATTAAGGATATTAATAAGGTAATGATCATCGGCTCGGGTCCGATTGTAATTGGACAGGCTTGTGAATTTGATTATTCAGGGACTCAGGCATGCAAAGCGCTGCGAGCATTGGGTTATAAAATTGTGCTGGTTAACTCCAATCCGGCTACCATCATGACTGATCCGGCAACAGCTGACATTACTTATATTGAGCCATTAAATGAATATGCCCTGACCGAAATTATCAAAAAGGAAAGGCCTGATGCTTTGTTGCCTAACCTGGGCGGACAAACCGGATTGAATCTTTCGTTATTGCTGTCTAAAAAAGGGATACTTGACAAATACAATGTCAGGATCATTGGCGTTAACATTGATGCCATCGAAAGGGGAGAGGACAGGGTGGCCTTTAAAGAAACCATGAACCGCCTGGGAATTGAAATGCCCCTTAGTACAGCTGTCAATACGCTTGAAGATGCTGAGAAAGTTGCTGAAAACATGAATTATCCCGTAGTCATACGGCCTGCATATACTATGGGTGGTACCGGTGGCGGCCTGGTTTATAATGTTGAAGAACTGCGCACCGTGGTCAGTCGAGGTTTGTCTGCCAGCATTGTCAACCAGGTATTGGTGGAAGAATCGGTACTGGGCTGGGAGGAACTTGAACTCGAAGTGGTACGAGATGCCAAAAACAATATGATAACGGTATGTTTTATCGAAAATGTTGATGCTATGGGGGTTCATACCGGTGATTCCTTCTGCACGGCTCCCATGATGACCATTTCAACCACATTGCAACAACGGTTGCAGAAATATGCTTATGATATTGTAGAGGCCATTGAAGTCATCGGTGGTACCAATGTTCAGTTTGCGCACGATCCTATAACCGACCGGGTTGTTGTAATAGAAATAAACCCGCGCACATCAAGGTCTTCTGCACTGGCTTCCAAGGCAACAGGGTTTCCAATTGCCTACGTTTCGGCATTGCTGGCAGGGGGACTGACCCTCGATGAAATCCCTTACTGGCGTTGTGGTACCCTTGATAAATATGAACCCTGGGGCGATTATGTGGTAGTGAAGTTCGCACGTTGGGCTTTTGAAAAATTCGATGGTCTTGAGGATAAGCTGGGAACGCAAATGCAGGCAGTAGGTGAGGTGATGAGCATTGGGAAAAATTATAAGGAAGCCCTGCAGAAAGCTATCCGGTCGCTCGAAATCGGACGAAGCGGCCTTGGTTTCGCCAAAGATTTTAATAAGAAATCACTTCACGATCTCATGGTTATGCTAGGACATCCCTCGAGTGAGAGGCAGTTTATTATGTACGAAGCCTTGCGCAAAGGCGCAGACGTGAGGGAGCTGTCTGCAAAAACTTATATTAAGGAATGGTTTATCGTTCAGATGAAAGAGTTGGTTGATCTCGAAGAAAGACTTCTTTCCTATAAAGGCAAAGACTTGCCGGATGATTTATTTCAGCAGGCTAAAAAGGACGGCTTTTCTGATAAATACCTCGCCAGGTTGCTTGATATGCCTGAAAAAGCCATTAGGGAAAAACGACTTTTATCAGGTATTGACGAGGCATGGGAACCTGTTCCGGTAAGTGGTGTGGACAATGCTGCCTATTATTATTCTACCTATAATGCACCTAATAAAGTTGAAGCAAGCAGTCGTAAAAAGATTATGGTACTGGGTGGCGGCCCAAACCGCATTGGTCAGGGCATTGAATTCGACTATTGCTGTGTGCATGCTGCTTTCGCCATACGTGATGCAGGTTATGAATCCATCATGGTCAATTGTAATCCCGAAACAGTTTCAACCGATTACGATACGTCCGATAAATTGTACTTTGAACCACTGACAGCTGAAGATGTACTGAGTATTTACCATCACGAAAAGCCCGAAGGTGTTATAGTGCAGTTTGGGGGACAAACTCCGTTAAACCTGGCGCGGGAATTAGCCGAGGCAGGTGTCAGGATACTGGGTACCACACCGGAAACCATTGATCTGGCGGAGGACAGGGATCGGTTCAGACATGTGATGGAAAAACTGGAAATTCCCCAACCCGAATCGGGAATGGCAAGCACACTCGATGAGGCGCTTACCATTGCTGCAAGAATTGGTTATCCGTTAATGGTGAGACCATCGTACGTACTGGGTGGCAGGGCCATGAAAATAGTGCTCGACGAAGAAATGCTGGCTCAATATGTAAAGGCTGCTGTTGATGTGTCGCCCGACAGGCCTTTGCTGATTGACAAATTTCTGGAAGATGCCATTGAAGCTGAGGCTGATGCGCTGTCGGACGGTCATGATGCGTTTGTTCCGGTTGTCATGCAACATATTGAATATGCCGGCATACACTCTGGCGATTCAGCATGCGTTATTCCCCCGGTTGTCATTCCCGAAAAACACATTCAAACTATCAAGGAATATACCCGTAAAATTGCCGTTGAACTCCGGGTGGTCGGCCTCATGAATATCCAGTATGCCATTTACGAAGATAAGGTATATATATTGGAAGCCAATCCCAGGGCTTCCCGCACCGTTCCGCTGGTTTCGAAGGTTTGCAATGTTTCTATGGCCACCATTGCCACTCAGCTGGTACTGGGTAAAAAGCTGGCCTCCTTCAATCTTAAGGAAAACAAGCTCAGTCATTATGGGGTTAAAGAGGCTGTTTTTCCCTTTAATATGTTTCCGGACGTTGATCCGTTGCTGGGACCCGAAATGCGGTCTACGGGAGAGGTCCTCGGACTGGCCGACACCTATGGCATGGCGTTTTTTAAGTCGCAGGAAGCTACCCAAACAAGTCTGCCCATTGAGGGCACTGTGTTGATTACCATAGCCGACCGCGATAAAGAACGGATCGTTGAAGTGGCACGCAATTTCAGCGAAATGCAGTTCAGAATTCTGGCAACTGGTGGCACCCTTAAATTCCTGCAACAACATGGTATCGAGGCCTATCCCATAAAAAAAATATACGAAGGCCGTCCCAACATCGTCGATGCCATCAAAAACGGTGACATTAACCTTGTCATTAATACACCGGCAGGCAAAATGAGTGAATATGATGATTCGTACATACGTAAGACAGCCATAAAATACAAGATTCTTTACATTACCACAACCTCTGCAGCCCTCGCTGCCACCCGTGGCATCAGGGAACGCAGAAATGGCGAATACAAGGTTAAATCGCTGCAGGATTACCATGCAGGAATAACAAACTGACGGTACTGTTTGATTTCGGATTTACATTTCGGGCAACAGATACATTGTAATTGTTCTCAAAGCAGTTTGAAAACGACAGCATGTATTATTGCCGAAAAATTCCTATATTTATTGTATTGCAGGAACTTATTCCTGGGGTAAAAAACAAGGCTATGATAGGGCGTATTTTTTGCTTGCGTTCCCCATTTTCTATTGGCATTTTCATACTGACAGCGCTGCCATTTACAACCCATGCACAGTCCCCTTCATTTCAGTTTCAGCATCTGAACATCGAAGAAGGATTATCCAACAGTATTGTGCATGCTATTTACCGCGATAAGATGGGATTTATGTGGTTCGGTACAGAATTTGGTCTGAACAAGTACGATGGGTATACTTTTACCGTTTTTCAGCATAATAGCGAGGATACCACCAGCATTGCCTCAAATTACATTGTCAGAATACTGGAGGACAGTTATGGCGAATTTTGGGTGGGTCATGGCGTAAACGGAATTGATCGCTTCGACCGTGGGAAAGAGGTGTTTACCAGGTATATGGCAAATCCTGAGCGTAAAGGAGCTATCAGCAACAACAATATCAGGGCCATTTATGAAGATTCGCAAAAAAGACTGTGGATTGGTACCGCCGGTGGCGGCTTAAACCTTTATAACCGCGAAAGTGAAAGCTTTGTGCATTTTGTGGACGATCCACAAAACCCGGATGACCTTGGCAGCAATTACATTTCTGCCATTGCCGAAGATGCCAATGGCGTATTCTGGCTTGTTTCACCCGAGGGATGGTTGATCAGGTTCAATCCGGATAGCGGGAAAGGTAAAAGGTTTTATTTATACGAAAACCCTAATAATTTAAACAAGTGCGACTATGGTAATGTGTACATCGACAGTGATAACAACTTATGGGCGTGCACGGAGAAAGGCTTGTTTTATTATTCACAGCAAACCGGCACCCTTTCATCTTACACCAAAGGAGAAACCAACCGAAATTTAAATGAAAATGCCGTTACGGGCATACTTGAAATTTCCAAGGGTATTTTTATGATTACCGTTGACCATGGCGGTATTAACCTGTTGGATAGGCAAAAAGGTACATTTACTTACCACTTACACAATAAGTTGAATGAATATTCGCTAAGCAATAATCAGCCCATGACCATTTATCAGGCCCCGGATAAGGCTATATGGATCGGCAGTTTTAAAGGCGGAGTTAATTTCCTGGATAAAAGAGCTGTTAAATTTCAGAGGTATCGCGACCTGGTTGAATCATCGGAAGTGCTGAATGCTACTAATTCCGTGCTTACCATTTGCGAGGATAAGGATAAAAATATCTGGATTGGAACCGATGGTCAGGGTATTGACATCATCGATCCGGAAACATTCAGCATCAGGCATCTGAAAGCCAAACAGGGTGACAAAAACACTTTACAGGGGGATGTGGTTTCTGAAATTTTCAGGGATTCGGATAACAACATGTGGGTTGGAATGTATCTTGAAGGTTTGACAAAAATTGACAATAAAACAGGTGCTTTTACGCATTATCGAAAAGAAATGAAAAATGAAAGTGGTATTTGCGGAAATAACATCTGGACCATTTGCGAAGACAGGCATGGATACCTTTGGATTGGATCAGTTGGAAACGGGCTTGACCGTATGGATAAAAAAACCAATACCTTTCAACATTATCGTAATAATCCCAGCGACCCGGAAAGTCTTTGCAATGATGATGTATTTAAGGTTTTCCAGGACAAGTCGGGTCAGCTATGGGTGGGTACCAGAGACGGATTGTGCCTTAAGCACAGCAACTCTTCGAAATTCAAAAGGTTTGTTTCCGGATCAAACGGTACCTCCGAAATTCGCGGCAGCTGGATTTACGATATTTATGAGGATCATTACGGCAACCTTTGGGTTGGTACTGATTTGGGACTCAATTTGTATATACCCGGTGACAGTAGCTTTAAATACTTTTCTGAGCCGGGGTTGGATTATAATAAGGCTGTTTACAGCATTACGGGCGATGAAAAAGACAATTTGTGGATTTCATCCAACAATGGGTTATACCAGTTTAACTTACAGGATAAAACGTTCAGGAGTTATGACATTGCTGACGGTTTGCAAAGTAACGAATTCAACTATACCTCAGTGCTGAAGGCGTCTGACGGAAGGATTTATTTCGGTGGAAGAATGGGATTCAATGTTTTTCATCCCGACAGCATACGCAGTAATCCTGATATCCCTCCGGTTTTCCTGACTTCGGTGTTGGTGATGAACAACCCGGTAAATCCACGGAAATACAATCACATTTTGAGCAAAAACATCAATTTTGCCGGTAAAATTGTGCTTGATCACCGGCATTATGTTGTGACTTTTGGGTTTGCAGCGCTGAATTATATCAATCCCCAGCGAAATCAGTACGCTTACCGGCTCGAGGGCTTTGATACCGACTGGAACTATATTGGAAATAAGCATGAGGTAACTTACACAAATCTGAATCCCGGCCGTTACCTGCTAAGGGTAAAAGGATCAAATAACGATGGGGTATGGAATGAAGAAGGTGTGCGTTTGCAGGTTATCGTACTTCCGCCCTGGTATAAAACCTGGTGGTTCAGGGCATTTGTATTTGTTACCTTGGCAGGCCTGTTGTTGCTGTTTTATTACCTACGGATAAAGTTTTACCGGCAACAGCAAAAAAAGCTGTCGGCTATGGTTCAAGAACGTACACAGCAACTTGAAGAAGTGGCTGTTGCCCTTGAAGAAAAACAGGAAGAAGTCAACGAGTATAACGAAGAATTGAAAACACAGGCCGATGAGTTGAACAATCACCGGAACCGGCTTGAAACATTGGTGAATGAGCGGACTCGCGAATTGATACAGGCAAAGGAAAAAGCTGAAGAGTCAGATAAACTGAAATCGTCCTTTCTGGCCAATATGTCTCACGAAATACGCACACCCCTGAATGCAATATTGGGTTTCTCTGCTATGTTGGGAGAGGAAGGATTAACAGCGGACGAAAGGACGGAGTTTAACAAAATTATGCAAAGCAGCAGCGATACATTGCTCGATCTGATCAATGACATTCTCGATATTTCAAAAATTGAATCGGGTCAGATGCAGGTTGAACGAAATACAGTGGCATTGAAAGATATTATTAGTGAACTGAAGGGCATTTTCGGCGTTCTTTTGCAGCGAATTGAAATTGGTCATAATAAAAATATTGAACTCAGGTTCAGTATACCTGATGAAATCTTACAACTTACCATTGTTACAGACAGGAGAAAAATATTGCAGGTATTGTCGAATTTACTTTCCAACGCGCTGAAATTTACCCGCGAAGGATATATTGAAATAGGTTGTTGCAGGCATCTTCCGGATGACAGGATGCTTGAGTTTTATGTAAGGGATACCGGAATCGGCATCAAGGAAGAGCATCTTGGGTTGATTTTTGAACGCTTCAGAAAGGTTGAAGAAAATAAAGAGCGCCTGCAGCGGGGAACAGGATTAGGTTTAGCTATTGCCAGGCAATTGGTTCAATTGCTGTGTGGAAGAATTTGGGCTGAATCCGTTGTTAACAAAGGTTCTACCTTCTATTTTATCATTCCTTTTATTATACCCGAAATGTTACCTACCTCTCCTCAGGAAAATACACCGGGGACGTTGCATTTCGATTTTGACCATTTGCAGATTCTGGTGGCTGAGGATGATTTTTCGAATTACCAGTACCTGAAAAAATTGCTGAAAAAAACCGGGGCCGAAATTGTTCACGCCCGGGATGGAATGGAAGCCTTGCAGGCCCTGGAGACAAATATGAATATTGCATTGGTCTTGCTTGACATTAAAATGCCGGTAATGGACGGGATCGAAACACTGAAAGAAATGAAACTCCGGAAGATCGGGGTACCTGTGATAGCTCAAACAGCATATGCGCTGGCCGATGAGATTGTGCGACTAAAAAAGGAAGGGTTTGATGATTACATCACCAAACCCATCCGTCCGGCTGAATTGTATCAGAAAATCGGCCGGTTTATAATCAAAACTGGCAGCTGATCAGTTCCAGGTGATAATGAATTCAGATACCAGGTCTTTTCTGGCAAGCGATTTGGAAAGATCAATCCTTACCTCTTTACAGCCCGAAATTTCCAGTGCCCGCTGTATCCATCCGGCCATATTAAATTCAATGGCCTCGTCGGGCTGGTCAAAACGAATTATATGCAATGTCAGTTTGTTTTTTTCGGATTGGACCAGCTTGATTTCAGCATCATCGTAATAGGCTGACATTATACGTCCGGCCCGGCTGATCAGGTGATTGGGTGAGCCCATTTTAACGTACAACTTGTAAATACCTGTAAGGCTTTCTTCGGCGTCATAACGACCCAGATCCCAGCTGGCCTTTTTCCAGTCGTTGCCATATAATACTTCGCCTACCTTTCGCAGGGGCATAGTAAGCGATTCAACTATCGGGTACCATTCATTTACCACAATGTGATTCGCCATGATTTGCCTTGACGCTTCCGGTAAAGCATTAAGCCATTCCTGGTAGCGGTCAGGATAGTACTTTTTAACAAATTCTGGGGTGGTTCGGATCGTCAGACCTTTGATTTTCATTGTAATACAATATTAATAGTTATGCTTAATGTATAAAAATATGCATAAATACATGAATAGTCATACTGCATAAAAAATTCCCGCTTCCTCAATCAACCGTTATTTCAATAATGTATGACAAAATCTTAATCAAATGTAAAAAAAAATCCATTACCGATGCATAGGTATAAATAAAAAAAACAGGCACCTGGCTTTTTGGTGTTCATTTAAAACTGCCTGAGGTAGGCAATTCTTTTCTCTATAGGGGGATGGGTGGCAAATATAGCTGTAAAAGAAGATGTTAGCGGGTCCTTTTGTTTCTCCTGTGGGTTGTCGATAAAGAGTTGTGCGACATCTTTGCGTTGCACAGCTTCAATGCGAGGGTCAACTGCAATTTTTTCCAAAGCTGAGGCTAGTGCGATCGGATTCCTGGTCATTTCAGCCGAGCCGGCATCAGCCAGGTATTCACGCTTTCTGGAGATGGCAAACCTGAAAATACTGGATAAAAGGTATCCGATAGCAGCCAGCAACAAGGCAATTAGAATGATGCTTCCGCTCCCTTTGCGACCACTGTTGTTGCTACCTCCCCTGACTCCTCCATACCGGAGGGTTCGCATCAAAGCTTCTGTAATAAAGGCAAAAATGCCGACAAAAATGATGGAAACAATCAACAGTCTTACATCGCGGTTCCGAATATGTGTAAGCTCATGGGCAATAACTGCTTCCAGTTCTTCATCGTTTAGCTTGCTGATGATCCCCCTCGAGAGCGAAACGCTATAACTTGAATTATCAATGCCACTGGCAAAAGCGTTCAATGAATCGTCTTCGATAATGTTAATGTTAGGCATGGGCATGCCACACCCTATACAAAGGTTTTCAACCAAATTATAAACCCGCTTGTTTTCAGTTCGTTGCAGGGGTGACGAACCTGTGGCAAGACGAATCAACCTGGTATGTGAAAAATAGGCAATGATAAACCATAAGAAAATACCCAGGGCTACCCACGGCAAAAGTCTCAGAAAACTGTTATTTGCATAATACAAACGCTGCTCGGGATACTGATCGGTAATGAAAAACAAAAACACCCATATCAGTCCGAAAACAACAGCAGGAAAAAGCAAAAGCAATACTACTGATTTGAAATTATTCCGCCGGATTTGCGTATTTAGCCCTGTATATTGCATTAATGGCTAGAAATTAAGCTTTGGGGTTTCTTCGGCATGCGATCGCTCATTACCCAGGTCAAACATGGGTTCACGATGAAATCCAAACATGCCTGCCACAATATTGGAGGGGAAGGTTTCCACTGCATTGTTGAGCTCCCGGGTGGCGCCATTGAAAAAACGACGGGCAGCTGCCAGCTTGTTCTCGATGTCTGAAATTTCTTCCTGCAATTGTATAAAACTTTGATTGGCTTTCAGATCGGGATAGGCTTCAACGGCAACCTTAAGTCCCTGCAATGCACCTGATAACTGTGTTTCGGCAGCAATTTTTTCATTGATGGTAGTGGCCTGCAATGCATTTGTGCGGGCTTTGGTAATTTCAGTAAGTACCGAACTTTCATGTTTCATGTATCCTTTCACAGCCTCAACCAATTGCGGAATCAGATCGAGCCGTTGTTTCAACTGCACATCAATATCGGCAAATGCATTTTCCCGGTTATTTCTGAGTTTAACCAG
>JAFGVG010000124.1 GCA_016938095.1 Bacteroidales bacterium | reverse complement strand
AGACAGAGCTTTTACTCGACGACAAAGGAGAACGACTGGCTGCTGGCTTTGTGGCCAATGTTGAAATATTCCCTTCCCGTGCTGCTGATCTTTATCTTGTTCCGGTTGAAGCCCTTGTTGATGCTGATGGATCAAAGGGTTTTGTTTTTGTGCTGACCGATTCGTCGCGCGTCAGTAAAACGGAAGTCGAAATTGCAGGTATTACCGGGGTGTGGGCTGCTGTTAACGGCTCATTCCCGCAACCGGCATCCGTAGTTACATCAGGTGCTGCTTACCTGTCCGACGGCGAGCAGGTTTTGGTAATCAATGGCGAATAAAACATGCCTGATAACCTGTAAAAGAAAAAGCCATGAAAATGACCGAAATTGCCGTTAAGAATTACCAGTTCACCCTGGTGCTTTTCCTTTCGTTGGTTGCCCTAGGCATTTATTCGCTGGTGTCGATACCACAATCGGAAGACCCCGAATTTGACGTGCCGCTTGTACCGGTGTATGCCATTTACCCGGGAGCATCGCCTGCTGATATGGAAAAGCTGGTGGTAGACAAAGTAGAGAAAAGTCTGAGTGAACTCGATGATATTAAGAGTATTGAAAGTACCATAAAGGACGGGGTAGCGTCGGTGGTGATTGAGTTTACCGCAAATGTTGACCCTGAAAAGAAATTCGACGAGGTAGCACGCCAGATCAATGTGGTACGGCAGGAAATGCCGGATGATTTGTACAGCCTCGAAGCGATAAAAGTATCTGCCGGAAATACCAACATTATTCAGAGTGCACTGGTTTCCGAAAACGCTTCCTATGCTGATCTGGAGCGTTATGCCGAAGATATTGCCGATCGTATTGCTGCCATACCCAGTATTAACAAAGCCGGGGCCATTGCTTTTCCCGAGCGGGAATTGCGTATAGCCATTGACTTACCTAAACTTGCACAGTTGGGGCTATCCCTGAATAGGGTTATGGGCGCTATACAAAGCGAAAATGCCAATATTCCCGGGGGTAGTGTGGAACTGGGGCCGAAGAAATTCAACGTGAAAACGGGGGGTAATTACAGTTCTCTTGCAGAAGTGGAACAAACCATTGTGGGGTCCAACCAGGGCCAGGTGGTGTACCTGAAAGACATAGCGCGGGTGAGCAACGATTATGAAGACATGCGTTATTTCGGCAGGTATAATGGTGAACGTGCCGTTTTCGTCATTGCCAGCATGAAAAAGATGCAAAACATCCACCGCACGCGCGATGAGATATTTCGCATATTCGATGATGCCGAAAAGGCACTGCCGGCAGGAATACGACTTGAAAGGGGTTTTGACCAGTCGCGCAACGTATCTGCCAAGCTGAGCAGGCTGTTGTTTGATTTTACCTTTGCCATATTGTTGGTATTGCTTACATTGTTACCGCTTGGTTTCAGGGCTTCAGGCATTGTAATGGTTTCGATACCGCTATCGTTGATGATAGGGTTAACCGGATTGTATTTCACCGGGTTTAGCATTAACCAGTTGAGTATTGTAGGCGGTGTCATTGCACTGGGTTTGCTGGTGGACGATTCCATTGTGGTAGTGGAAAACATTGCCAGGTGGATCAGGGAAGGGCATAAGCCTTTTGAAGCGGCTATACTTGCCACAAAACAAATAGGGCCTGCCGTGCTGGGGTGCACGGCCACGCTTATTTTTGCCTTTCTGCCGTTGATGTTTCTTCCGGGCATGGCCGGGCAATATATGCTGGTGTTACCGGTTACGGTTGTTTACGTGGTGCTGGGATCTCTCTTTGTGGCGCTTACCATTATTCCTTTCATCTCGAGCAAGGTGCTGAAAGGCAACGTGCATCCCAAAGGTAATAAGGCTTTGCAGGTGCTGAACAGGGGTATCGATTTCACTTATGGAAGGGCCCTGAACTGGTCGCTTCAGCATCCCGGGAAAACGGTAATTGCTGCCGCCTGTATCTTCCTCGCTTCACTGGCCCTTATTCCGGTTGTCGGGTTCAGTCTTTTTCCCAAGGCCGGTATGAAGCAATTTTTGATTACCGTGGAAACGCCCAAGGGGAGTTCTATATGGGAAACCGACAGAGCAGTGAGATTTGTCGAGTCGGTAATCCGCAAAAAACCCGATGTGGTTTATTATATGTCAAACATTGGTAAGGGCAATCCCACCGTTTATTACAACACGTTTCAGAAGAGTGAACAGCCCAACCTTGGAGAACTGCTTTGTGAGATAACCCCGCGATCGCAACCCCGGATTACCGAATTTCTCGATGGATTGCGTGATACACTCAATACCTATGCGGGGGCCAGGATCTACGTGTATGAATTTGAGAACGGTTCGCCTGTTGATGCCCCTGTGGCATTAAGAATACTGGGCGACGACCTTGACACGTTGCAGGTGTTAGCCGACAAAATAGAAGACATTGTAAAGCAAACACAGGGCACGGTGTATGTTAAAAACCCCCTTAGCGAGTCGTTAACCGACCTGAAGATTGACGTTAACAAAGCCAAAGCCGGCATTTTTGGTGTGCCAGCCGTGGAGATCGATCGTACGGTAAGGCTTGCACTTGCGGGTATAAAAGCAGGTAATTTTCGTGAACCCGATGGAACCGAGTACCCCATTAATGTGCGTCTTCCAAAGGAAAAGGGCAATAACCTCGAAATGCTCGATCAGATTTATGTGTCGTCGTTGAGTGGCGCACAGATACCGCTTTCGCAGTTGTCGGCCTTAAGCTTTGAGCGCTCACCCACCCTGATTGAACATTATCAGAAAGTGCGTTCCATAACCCTTTCTTCTTTTGTAGAAACCGGATACAACACCGATAAGGTAACCAAGGAGATTTTGGGCAGGATAGCCGAAATAAAGATGCCCGACGGATACCAGGTTGTGCCGGCCGGCGAAATAGAGAGTCGCCAGGAAAGCTTCGCAGGCATTGGCTCGGCTATCCTGGTGGCCATATTTGGCATATTTGCCATCCTAATCCTCGAGTTCCGCACCTTTAAGGGAACGCTGATTGTACTTTCCGTCATTCCACTTGGTGTGGTTGGCGGTATTCTGATGTTGTTCCTTACGGGTTACACGCTGTCATTTTCAGCAGCCATAGGTTTTGTAGCGCTCATTGGCATTGAGATCAAGAATTCCATTCTGCTGGTGGATTTTACCAATCAGTTAAGGCAGAATGGTACACCGTTGGATGAGGCCATATGGAAAGCCGGGGAGATCAGGTTTCTGCCGGTGCTTTTCACAACACTCACAGCCATTGGCGGGTTGTTGCCCATAGCGCTCAGCCGTTCAGGTATTTATTCACCGCTGGCCTGGGTGATTATCGGGGGCCTGATAACCTCAACCCTGCTGGCCCGGTTGGTTACCCCGGTGATGTATAAACTCATACCGCCGAAGATCGAATAACCCATTCAGCAGAATAAAGCAGATCGCATGGTTATTATTGCCCGGAGGGCATATGGTATTGTTGGGCATAAGGTATTCTGGAAAGTATGCTGCAGTCAGGAATAATGCATGTGTTTTTAATGGTAGCAAAGCCATAGGACAATTGGGGATTCAATCAGAATCATTAAATTTAGGGTTGTTTTAAAAAACACCTTATGATGAAAAGAACAATCCGGTTGCTTGCGTTTGTGCCTGCTGTAGTTCTGTCCATGCTCCTTATGGATTCCTTAACAGCCCAGGAAAGTAAAAAGGCACATGTATGGGAAATGCAGGAAATTGTACTTCAGGCCGAAAAGCAATACGCCAATAATTATACCGATGTAACCTGCTGGGTTGATCTGAATGGCCCCGGTTTTTCAAAACGCATCTATGCATTCTGGGATGGCGGCAATACTTATATTACCCGGATTGTTGCCACCGGTGCGGGTATCTGGAAATGGGAAAGCGGTTCGAACCAGCCGGATGACAAGGGACTCAACCATCAATCGGGTTCATTTGAAGCCATTAACTGGACCGACCAGGAAATCGCTGAGAATCCGAACCGTAGAGGTTTTGTCAGGCCTACACCCAACGGACATGCATTGCAATATGCTGATAGCACACCGTTTTTCATGGTTGGGGACACCTGGCTGGCAGGCACAACCTGGCGCTTGCCGTTCAGGGGCATTACACCGGCTGCTGATTATATACCTGCACCCGGAATCGGGTTTGAAGATGCAGTGACATTCCGGAAAATGCAGGGCTTCAATTCGGTAAGCATGATTGCCAGCTT
>JAFGVG010000123.1 GCA_016938095.1 Bacteroidales bacterium | reverse complement strand
TTACATTCCATTGGTATGTCTCCAAATGTGCGAAAGGGCATTCCATATGACAACATCAATTACGACAATTACCACAAAACACTCGATATTTCGGCTCTTTCGTTTCACAAGGTGATACAGATCTGCCGTAGGCTCGATGCCATTAACGACTGGGGATCTATTGTGGCCTTATCGTACGTTGCAGCGCAGCGTACCTTGTTCGGGTACAACGATATGGCCGATGCCAAAGCATTGATCGAATCGATAGCACGAAGCTTTGGATATATTTACGGAAGGGAAAAACGGATCCGGATCAACACCATTTCGCAATCACCAACTTTCACAACAGCCGGTAGCGGGGTTTTCGGATTTGATTCACTGATAGATTTCACCGAAAGGATGTCACCATTGGGCAATGCTTCGGCCGATGACTGTGCCGATTATTGTGTAACGCTGTTTTCAGACCTCACCCGCAAGGTCACCATGCAAAACCTTTTCCACGATGGCGGTTTCAGCAGCATGGGTATGAGCGAGCGGGCCATGATTCAGTACGACAAGAGCTTTAAGGAATGCCCTTAATTGAGCGGCTGCTACTTGCAGCGCTCAATGTAGTCGCCGGTGCGTGTGTCAATCCTTATCCGGTCGCCGATATTCACAAACAACGGAACTTTAACCTGGCCACCGGTTTCGATGGTAGCTGCTTTAAGGGTACGGGTGGCGGTATCACCTTTCATGCCGGGTTCGGTATAGGTGACTTCCATCTCAACGCTAACCGGTAATTCGGCAGAAACCGGTTCCTCTCCGTCGAAAAACACCTTTATGTTGGCACCTTCTTTAAGCAGGTTAATGCCATCGCCAATGGTTTCCTTGGGAACGCTTATCTGATCGTAGGTTTCATTATCCATTACCACAACATTGTTGCCGTCGATATACAGGAACTGATGTTCCTTAAAATGAACCCGAACAATTTCCATTTCGTCATCGGGACGAAAACGCTGTTCAATCAACCGACCTGATTTCAGGTTACGCATTTTCACCTGGTAAAAAGCCCTGAGGTTACCCGGTGTCCGGTGTTCATATTCCAGCACCTGAGAAAGTTCGCCATTGTAACGTACAAAAGTTCCCCTTGAGATATCCGATACTTTACCCATAATTAAAATTTTGCGCAAAGTAAATGAATTAATTTTATTTTTCCTTTAGTATGCATCCCTAATTCTTCCCTTTCTCAATTAAAGCTTTATAGGCCAGCATTTCATCCCTGAAGCGCGCCGCCTCTATAAAGTCGAGTTCCCCCGCAGCTTTTTCCATGGCTTTTTTGGCTTTTTCCATGGCTCTGGTGAGTTCGTCCCTGTTCATGTACTGAACAACGGGATCCGCGGCGATGTCAATTTTCTCAGGTTCTATGTAAACAGGTTTTTCACCTGTTTTACGACGTATATCGTTCAGAATATTGGAAGCTGCTTTTACAATCTGTTGTGGTGTAATATTATTGGCCTGGTTATAAGCCAGCTGTATTTCCCTTCGCCGGTTGGTTTCTTCAATGGTTTTTCGCATCGATTCGGTCATGGTATTGGCATACATGATCACCTTTCCCTCGAGGTTTCGTGCTGCCCTGCCGGCAGTCTGTGTAAGCGACCGCTGCGAGCGCAGAAAGCCTTCCTTATCCGCATCAAGGATGGCAACCAGTGAAACTTCCGGAAGATCCAACCCTTCGCGCAGGAGGTTTACGCCAACCAGTACATCAAAAATACCGCTTCTGAGCCCCTCCATAATTTCAATTCGCTCAAGCGTTTCTACGTCCGAATGAATATAACGGCACTTTATATCCAGCCGTAACAGGTACTGATTAAGCTCTTCAGCCATTCTTTTGGTAAGTGTGGTAATCAGCACTCTTTCGCCATTGCCGATGCAGCGCCTAATTTCCTTTAACAGGTCGTCAATCTGGTTCAGGCCCGGCCTTACTTCAATTACCGGATCGAGCAAACCGGTGGGCCGTATAAGCTGTTCCACAATAACACCCTCGCATTTCTCCAGTTCGTAATCGGCCGGAGTGGCACTCACAAACACTATCTGACCTACCAGGCTTTCAAACTCCTCGAATTTTAACGGTCGGTTATCAATAGCCGAAGGCATTCTGAAACCATATTCAACCAGGGTTTGTTTGCGTGAATGGTCGCCTCCGTACATGGCCCTTACCTGGGGAAGGGTTACATGGCTTTCGTCAATGATGGTGATAAAGTCGTCGGGAAAGTAATCAAGCAGGCAAAAGGGTCGCTGCCCCGGCGGGCGACCGTCGAAATAGCGCGAGTAATTTTCAATGCCCGGGCAATATCCCAGTTCCTGAAGCATCTCAAGGTCGTAAGTCACCCTATCCTTCAACCGTTTGGCTTCCAAATGCTTGCCTACTTCCTTAAAATACTCCACCTGTTTGCCCAGGTCGAGTTGTATCTGCGTTAACGACTGAAACATCCTGTCGCGTGTAGTGACAAAAATATTGGCCGGAAATATGGAGACTTCCTTAAGCGTTTCGAATACTTTCCCGGTTTCCGGGTTCATGGAATACATTTCTTCAATCTCATCGCCCCAGAAAACAATCCGATAAGCAAAGTCGCTGTATGCCAAAAATATATCCACCGTATCGCCGGTAACCCGGAAGTTTCCCCTGTTGAACTCGTTTTCGTTACGCGAATACAAACTGTCAACCAGCCGCCTGAGGAAAACATTGCGGCCAATGGTGTCACCCTGCTTAAGATGAATGGTATTGCTGTGAAAGTCATCGGGATTACCGATACCATACAGACATGACACACTCGATACCACAATTACGTCTTTACGACCCGAAAGCAATGACGAAGTAGTACTTAGCCTGAGTTTTTCCAGTTCGTCGTTAATCGACAGGTCCTTTTCGATATAGGTATCGGTTACCGGCAAATAGGCTTCGGGCTGATAATAATCGTAATACGATACGAAATACTCCACTGCATTTTCCGGGAAAAATTGTTTGAATTCCCCGAAAAGTTGGGCAGCCAGCGTTTTATTATGGCTTAACACCAGTGTCGGACGGTTAACCCGGGCAATGACATTGGCCATGGTAAAAGTTTTGCCCGAACCGGTAACCCCCAGTAAAGTCTGGAACTTCAGATCCCTGTGAAGACCTTTTACCAGTTGATCAATGGCACGCGGCTGATCGCCTGTTGGTTGGTATGCCGAATTCAGCTTAAATATTCCCATTTTGATGCAGTCATCAATAAAAAACGTCGACAGGTCAAAATTAATAAACCTTTTGATGAGGAGTGTTCGTAAAAGTGTAGTAATTTTAATGCCCGCTGCATTTGAATCGCAGCCCTTAACTAATTTTCAATGCCCAAAAAATCCGGAATATTAAGGCATATTGCCGATATCATTGCTCAGAACAAAACGCTGTCTGCTGATAATGAAAATCTTAACAAGCAGAACGAAAAGCTGTTGAAGGAGTTGGAAAAATACAAGGACCTGTTGAACAAGATGGGAAAACCTGAACCCACAGGAAAAATTGCCATAGAAAAAAAGCCGAATATCATCCGTTATAGAACAGCAACAGTACTGTATGCCGATGCTTTTGGATTTGAACAGCACACCCCCGAACTCGATCCGAAACTGCTGGTAGAGTCGCTCGATGAAATTTTTGTTAAGTTACAGCACATTGTGGATAAGTTTCCGGTGAGGGGTATCCGCACCATTGGCGACACACTGATGTGTGTTGGCGGTATACCCAAGAAAAACATCACCAATCCCATTGAGGTATTGCTGGCTGCCATTGAAATGCAGTACTACCTGAAAGATATGCAGCGGATGAACGCAAAAGGAAAGACCTGGAAGCTGCGCATTGGCATACATACCGGCACTGTGGTGGCAGATGTTAGCGGAAAACGTAAGCCCCATTACGAGGTAAAAGGCGACAC
>JAFGVG010000122.1 GCA_016938095.1 Bacteroidales bacterium | reverse complement strand
GCCAGTGCAATGCAGGCTTTTTCATTATTACTTATTTCCCGTAAAAATAGGAAACTATGCGGGAGATATAATAATGAACCGAAAAATTAAGGTATTCTTATAGTAAGATTTGCTATTTTTGAACCCATTTTATTAAAATCAAATAAAACATACCAAGCAATGAGAAAAAAAATAGTCGCCGGAAACTGGAAAATGAACAAAACCCTTCAGGAAGGTGTTGAACTGGCCAAAACCGTTAACCGTCAGGTGGAGGATAATGGTGTAATTGTGATCCTGTGTACCCCTTTTATTCACCTTTCGGAGGTTAACAATGTCATCACCAAAGACTCACTGTTCCTTGGCGCACAAAACTGTGCTTCAGAAACTTCCGGTGCCTTTACCGGTGAAGTATCGGTTGACATGATCAAATCAACAGGTTCCGAATATGTGATCATTGGCCATTCCGAGCGCAGAAGTTATTATCATGAGGACGATGCCCAGTTGAATAAAAAAACCAAGCTGGCCTTGGCAGCAGGTCTTACCCCCATCTTCTGTTGTGGGGAAGTGTTGGCTGAACGTCAGGCAAACAACCATATGAAAGTTGTGAAAACACAAATCGAAAACGGCTTGTTTGACCTTTCACCCGAGGATTTTGCAAAAGTAGTTATCGCATACGAACCTGTATGGGCTATTGGCACAGGTGTTAATGCCACTTCCGATCAGGCACAGGAAATGCACAAAGCAATCCGTGAACTGGTAGCTGAAAAATACGGTACCCAGGTGGCTAATAACACTTCCATTCTTTATGGAGGCAGCTGCAAACCCTCCAATGCAAAAGAGCTATTTGCCAATCCCGATGTTGACGGAGGACTCATTGGTGGCGCTTCGCTGAATGCCAGTGATTTTATGGGTATTGTAAATGCCTTCTGATTGTGACAAAGCGCTTTGGCACAATCAAAAACAATAACTCAATCAAGAGACTGTGTAAAAAGTCAGTTTATTAGGCGTAGTTTTAAACTACGCCTAGCATATTGCGCTGAATGTCAGCCATGAATGCTAAGCGTAGTCTCCAGACTACGCTTTTTTTATGACTTTTTAAACAGGCTTTTTTTATGAACTGAACTGAATGAATTACATTGAAGTAACATTTGACTTGGCCCGGGTAAATCTTACACAAAGGGAAACCCTTCCCTACTATTTGGGGTTATTGGGATTCGACGGGGTTAACGAGCTGGAAACGCAGTTGAAAGCCTATACTACTGAAAAAAGTTTTGACCGCAAAGCTCTTCTAGATCTTTTGCGTGAACTTGATGTACCTGAAAATACATGCTCAACCGCTATCATCCCCGACCAAAACTGGAACCTGGAATGGGAGCGTAATTTCAACCCCGTTGTAATTGATGGAAAATGCCTTGTCAGGGCCCCGTTTCACAAACCCGACAAACAATACCCGTTTGAGGTAGTCATTGAGCCCAAAATGTCTTTTGGAACCGGACACCATCCCACCACCGAACTGATGGCGCGCGAAATACTGGCATTCGACCTTCAGCAAAAAACACTGCTTGATGCCGGCTGCGGAACTGGAATTCTGGCAATACTTGCTGAAAAAATGGGCGCTATTAACATTACTGCTGTTGACACCGATGAATGGAGCTACCGTAATGCCCTTGAAAACACCAGCATCAATCATTGCAAAGCCATTACCGTTGTGCTGGGTGATGCAGCCACTCTCGAAAACTTATCCTTTGAGGTCATCCTGGCAAACATTAACCTCAATATTCTTATTGCAGGTATGCCATCTTATGCCCGTTTGCTGGTTAAAAACGGAATAATATTCATGTCGGGCATACTTGAATCTGATCTTGAAGTACTTTCCGCCGCAGCCGAAAAGTACGGACTCATCCGGGAATATAGCAAAACACTCAATAACTGGGCATTGGCAAGGTTCAAAAAAAAGTGATACTTTTAAGGCAATTTGCCCAAGATGAAACATAAAATCGCTTCAATGGCGCTTTCGGGCTGGATGATGATGACCATCCTCCAGGTTTCCGCGCAGGACACAAAGGTTTTTTCAGGTGAAATTCAATCTTTTGCTGATGAGCTGATGGTTTTCATGCAAAGGAATATTGCACCTGAGAGTGAAGTTATTCTCAACTCTTTTTTGATGGCTTGGCGCAGCGACAGCCTGATGCTGTTCAATGAACAGGAGAAGGAAAGGATTGTAAAAACCTCACTGGATTTGGTACGCAGAAATGCAAGACCATATCCGCATTTCACACACTACCTTTCAACGCTAATGGCATTGAAAAGCTATCGCCATGGAACACAGCAGTTCTTAAACTGGGACAAAGGATTGGACATGATCATCGGCAACCGGAAGATTTCCCTGCAAACCATGGACCGTTACCTGGCATTCGTGCAACTGTTGGCCGACAGTTCTTGCCTATACCGTTCCAGTTCGGTTGAATGGCGCTTCAGCAAGCCCGATTTCCGCTTTATGGTGGACAGCGCCATCCGTGTGTTGTTCAACAATACCAACCTCACCTGTTACGTCAGAAAAGACAGTATTCAGATACTGAATACCAAAGGTGATTACAAACCGCTGACTAGCGAATGGCAGGGACAAGGCGGACTGGTAACCTGGGAAAGGGCCGGTTTCGAAACCGGCGATGTTTACGCACAACTCAGTGATTATGGCATCAACATGTCACGTTCGGAATATAGCGCGCAGAATGTGGTTTTTGTCAATAAACACCATTTTAATGAGCCCTTAAAAGGCATCCTTACCGATAAGGTCAAAATGAACAAAACTCCGGCAGATGCCGACTACCCGCAGTTTGTTTCATATCAGAAAGACTTTAGTATAAAAGAGCTTTACAAAGACATTAACTTCGAAGGTGGTCTTTCTATGCAGGGGGCCAAGCTGGTCGGCACCGGTAATCGCGAAAAACAGGCTCAGATATTTGTTTTTAGAAAAGATACCCTTGTACTGGTGGCTTCATCCAATTATTTCGCCTTTAAATCCGACCGGATCAATTCTTCCAGCGCCGCCATACTGATAAACCTAAAAAACGATTCCATATTTCATCATGGTATGGCATTGAATTATATGGTGCCAAACCGCGAATTAACTCTTTCACAAACAGAAAACTTCACTTCGCAAAGCCCCTACTTCAACTCATACCACAACATCGACATGTCGTTTGAACAACTGGTTTGGAAAATGGATGAACCCCTGATGCGGTTCACGGCCATGATGGGAAGCACTATCGGAAATGCTAATTTCGAATCGGTTAATTTCTATAACCACGAAGAATACCTTGGGCTGCAGCTGATGGACGAGTCACATCCTCTGGTTTCCATCCGCAGTTTCGCTCGAATGATGGGCACAGAAGAGTTCCTGGCCGATGACTATGCCGGTTATCTTAAAAAGCCAATCACCCAGGTTAAACAAATGCTGATGCGCATGGCTGCCCTGGGGTTTATTTTTTACGACAGCGAAAACGGAATGGCCACCATACGCCCGCGGCTTCACGACTACATTGCAGCCAGCATTGCCCGGGTGGATTACGACGTTATCAGCATTCCTTCGCGGGTAAATGCACCCGTGGAAAATGCCATTTTTGACCTGCGTACATACGATCTGACTATCAACGGTATCCCGCGTATTTTCGTCAGCGATTCGCAGAATGTGGTGATTTATCCCGATCATGACAGGATAATTTTGAAAAAAAACCGGCATTTTCAGTTCGATGGTCAGGTTCAGGCCGGTTTATTTACCTTTTCGGGGAAAAACTTCTTTTTTAATTATGATACTTTTAAAATTGATATGCAGAAAATTGATTCGCTGCGTATCCGTTACCTAACCGGAATGTTTGACAATTATGGATTTCCGGTTACCGAAACTGCCAATAATGTTTTTGAAAACATGAAAGGGGAAGTCTACATCGACCGTCCGGATAATAAATCGGGGCGCGTGTCATACCCTGAATACCCTATATTCCGCTCCACACAGAGCGGTTATGTTTACTACGACGACAAGACCATCCACGACGGGGTGTATGACCGCGAGCGCTTTTTCTTCCAAATCAACCCATTCGATATGGACAGCCTTGATAACTTCAATCGCATATCCATGAAATTCGACGGGTCATTTACATCGGCAGGTATCTTCCCGGTTTTCGAGGAAACACTGCGATTACAACCCGATAAATCGATGGGATTCAAATATGTCACACCTACCGGGGGATTTGAATTATATGGTGGAAAGGGCCATTTTGTAAATGAAATTGCATTGAGCAATAAAGGACTCGAAGGGTCAGGAACCGTAAATTACCTTACCTCCAGCAGTGTAGCCGATAATATCCAGTTTTTCCCCGATTCCCTGATTGCCACCGCAAAGGACTTCACCATAGCCCAACATATGTCGGGTAATCAATTCCCCCAAGTTGGGTCGGCAAATACCAATATCCGCTGGTTACCCTACCAGGATGAACTATACGCTTACAAAACTGAAACAACTTTCAATATGTTTAACTCTGCCACTCATTTGGATGGCAGCCTGGTATTGCGGCCTGCAGGACTTAGCGGCAGTGGCCGGATGACGCTTGAAGGAGCCGAAATAAGCTCAGCCCTTTTTACTTACAAAGCAAACGAAATAGACGCCGACACATCTGACTTCTACCTCAAATCTTTGCATTCCGAAGGTTTTACGGTGCTTACTGAAAACATTAATTCGCATATCGATTTTTCAACGCAAACAGGCTCATTCAGGTCGAACGAGGAATACACGCTGGTTTCCTTCCCCGAAAACAAATATGTAAGCTTCCTCAACCAGTTCGAGTGGGATATGAATCAGAAAATACTGGCCATGGGATCGAGTTCAAAGGAGCCCCCGGCCACCGAAGTGGCTGAAGAGGGGTTCAGCGGGCCCCGGTATATCAGCATTGATCCTGATCAGGATTCGCTGAGTTTCATAGCACCGATGGCTTATTACGACTACGACAGCAATCTGATTAAAGCACATGAGGTAAGATTTATTGACATAGCCGACGCACGGATTTACCCACAAGATGAAAAACTCACTGTTCAACCCGACGCCCGCCTCAGAACGTTGTTTAAAGCTTCCATTATAGCCAACAGAACCACCCGTTATTTCGAATTATTCGATGCCACAGTAAACATCAGTGCACGGAACAAGTATATTGGATCGGCCTATTATAATTATAAGGACGAAACCGAGCAACTACAGGAGATATACTTCAACAACCTGACCGTTGATAATAACCTGCAGACCATTGGAACAGGAACCATTACCGAAGAAGAAGATTTCACGCTAAGCCCCAATTACCGCTACCAGGGAAAGGTACATTTGGAAGCGGATAAACCACACCTTGTGTTTGATGGCAGCACCCTTATTGAACACAACTGCGATAACCTGCCGACGCGCTGGATGAATTTCAGGGCAGAAATCGATCCGCTGAACATCATGATACCAGTGAGTGAAGATTTAATTGACATAAACCGTAACAAGATTTTTAACGGGTTATACATGTACTACGATTCGGTTCATGTATACCCCACCTTCCTTTCGGGACGCAAGTTTTCGAGTGACCGGCCGGTAGTTTCAGCAACTGGATTTCTGCATTACAGTCATCCTAAACAGGAATACCAGATTGCCGCCAGGGATAAGCTGCTTGACATGACACTTCCGGGCAATTTGGTAACACTACACCGCGAAAACTGTCAGCTTTATGGCGAAGGGAAGATAGATCCCGGTGCTAAATTGGGACAGGTAAAGCTGACTACTGTCGGTAACCTGTTGCACAAAAGCATTGAGAACCAAACCGAGATGGAGATCATGCTGGGCATTGATTTTTACATTGCCGATGATATCCTGAATGTGATGGCTGCTGAAATTGACAGTATGCCCAGTCTACCGGCAACCGACCTGAACAGTGCACTGTATACAAAAGGTGTGGTGGAACTGATCGGTAAAACCCGCTTCGATGCCATGAAGTCAGAGCTTAGTTTATTTGGCACCCTCAAAGAAACACCTGCCGAACTTAAGCATACCATATTGTTTAATGAATTGAAACTGCGATGGGACGATGAGGCCAATTCGTGGGTTTCGGTAGGTAAGATTGGCATTGCCAGCATCAACAACACACAAATCAATAAGCGTGTGGATGGCATGCTCGAATTACAGATAAAACGCAGTGGCGATATTCTCGATTTTTATTTTCAGGTTGACCGCCGTACCTGGTACTATTTCGGATATACCCGCGGTGTAATGCAGGTCCACTCATCGAACAACACCTTCCTAGAGATGATGAAAAAGCTTAAGCCCAATGAGCGCAGGCAAAAGGTCACCTCCGGGGAAACTTACATATACATGGTTTCCACCGATGTTAAAAAGAATACGTTCCTGAGAAGATACCGTGAGGTGCAGGAACAACAGGCCGCGCCGGATGCAGGGCAATGAACCATGAATAATTGGAGCAGCAATGGCGGCATGCTTCGACTCCGCTCAGCATACTAAAATCAGCAAGAGTTTGCGTAAATGAAGGAATGAAAAAATGAAGAAATGAAATAATGAAGAAATGAAGGAATATTTAGACATACTGACTGCAAGACTGCCAGACAAGAAGACCAGTAGACCAGTAGACCAGTAGACCAGAATACGTTAAAGACTTTTTCAAAAAAAATCCCCTACTTCCTTTTTTAGGGCCGGAAATTGTACTTTATTTGTCATGACATTTATCATTATTTCACCAACACATGATCGAAGGCAAACGGAAAGTTGAAGTATGTTTCTCGCCGGCCCTATATCCCGAATTCAGAAACGATGATGCCATTGTAGTGATCGTGGATATCCTGCGGGCAACTTCAGCCATTGTCACTGCCTTTATGAACGGCGTAAACCGTATCATTCCGGTTGCCACACTCGACGAAGCCAAAAGCTATAAACAAAAGGGGTACTTTGTTGCTGCCGAAAGAGACGGTATTGTCAGAGATTTTGCCGACTTCGGAAATTCTCCCTACAATTTTAAACGTGAGATCATCCAAGGCCGCGATATTGTTTATTCCACCACAAACGGCACCAATTGTATAACCATGGCCGCACACAGTTACCGGGTACTGATAGGCGCATACCTGAACCTGGATGCATTGGTGGAATACATTGTCAGGGAAGATCGCGACCTTGTCATTTTATGTGCCGGCTGGAAGAACAAGTTCAATATCGAAGATTCTCTTTTTGCCGGTGCACTTTCTGAGGCCATACTCCGGCATGCTCATTTCGGAACCATATGCGATTCGGTTCATGCTTCGGTTGATTTATGGAACCTTGCCAGGCACAACATGATGCAATATATTGAAAAAGCTGCCCAACGACATCGTTTGAAGAAGAACAAACTCGACGATGTCATTGCCTATTGTCACACCCTGAACCTCACCACCGTGATACCCGTACTGAAAGATAATTATTTAACTTTAGTTAATCAGATTCCGGGCTAAAAGCCAAAGGCCAAAGGCTTATGGCCATTAGCTGTTCATTCAATGTTTGTAACTTAAAATGCATTTTTCTGTTATTTTGATCACACTGAAAATTAATTTTTTTAATTTTGAAAACCTCAGTTGTTAATTGTTTAACAAATAAATAAACCTTCTATGAAAAAATATAATTTTAATCCGGGGCCTTCCGTACTGCCTGAATTTACTATTAAGAACACCGCCGAAGCCATTCTCAACCTCAATGGTACCGGATTGTCGATCATGGAAATTTCCCATCGCAGCAAAGACTTTGAAGCCATTCTTAAGGAATCCAAAGAGCTGATGCGGGAATTGCTGGATATTCCTGCCGGATATTCAATAATTTTTCTTCAGGGAGGCGCCAGTATGCAGTTTGCCATGATACCCAGCAATTTTCTGAATACAAAGGCTGCATACCTCGATTCGGGTTCATGGGCCAGCAAGGCTGTGAAAGAAGCCAGACTATTTGGTGAAGTTATAGTTGTGGCTTCCTCAAAAGAGCAAAACTATACCTTTATACCCAAGGGCTATACCATTCCGGCTGATGCCGATTATTTCCACATCACCACCAACAACACCATTTATGGAACTGAACTCAAAACCGATATCTCGTCACCTGTTCCGCTGATTGCAGATGCTTCTTCGGACATTCTGAGCAGACCCATGGATGTCTCGAAATATGCCATGATCTATGGTGGTGCCCAAAAGAACCTTGGCCCGGCTGGTGTATCCTTCGCTATCATCAAAGATAGTCTGCTCGAAAAAATTACCCGGAAAATGCCTACCATGCTTAATTACAAGACTTTCGTCGACAACGATTCGTTATACAACACGCCACCGTGCGTTTCCATTTATTCATGCCTCCAAACAATGAAATGGCTGAAAGATTTGGGTGGACTTAAAGCTATCCATAAAATAAACAATGAAAAGGCTGATATGCTTTATAACGAAATCGACAGGAATAAGCTATTTGTATCACCACTCTCCGAGCAAGCTGATCGTTCCATCATGAATGTTGTTTTTGTATTCAAGCCCGAATACAAGGAACTGGAAGAAAAATTCATGGAATTGACCAAGTCCAAAGGTATTGTTGGAATTAAAGGTCACCGTTCGGTTGGCGGATTCCGTGCTTCGATATACAATGCCTTGTCCATTGAAGGCGTACAAACCTTGGTTCAGGCCATGAAAGAATTTGAAGCCCAGGTTTAACTTATAATCCCTAACCTTAAAAAATCTGTACGATATGCAAACCATACTTGTTGCAACCGAAAAACCATTTGCCAAAGTTGCGGTGGATGGCATCAGGGAAATTGTTAAAAATGCAGGATTCGAACTCAAACTCCTTGAGAAATACACCTCCAGGGAACAGCTTCTTGAAGCAGTGAAAGATGTAGAAGCTATAATTTTTCGTAGCGATATTATTGACGAACAGGTTATTGAATCGGCCAAAAAGCTTAAAATTGCTGTCAGGGCCGGTGCCGGATACGACAATATCGACCTTAAAGCTGCTTCAGCCAAAGGTGTGGTTGTTATGAACACGCCTGGACAAAATTCCAATGCCGTAGCAGAATTGGCTTTTGGCATGATGATTTACATAAACCGTAATTTTTACAACGGCAGTTCCGGCGTTGAACTTCGCGGAAAAACACTGGGTATTCATGCATACGGGAATATCGGTCGAATTGTAGGTATGATCGCCAAGGGGATGGGCATGGATGTATATGCCCACGACCCGTTTGTTGACAAGGTTATTATCGAAAACGACGGTATTAAATATGTAAATGACGTGAAGGACCTTTACCGGAAATGCCAGTATATTTCGGTTAACCTCCCTGCCAACAAAGAAACCAGGGAATCGCTCAACTACGACCTCCTGAGTCTGATGCCTGCTGGTGCCACGCTGGTGAACACTGCCCGTAAGGAAATCGTTCATGAGCCTTCGCTGTTGAAATTATTTGCCGAAAGGAAAGATTTCCGTTATGTTACTGATGTCGCACCTGATTGCCAGGAGCAAATCAAGGCCGAAGCACCAAACCGTTACTATGCCACACCTAAAAAAATGGGGGCACAGACCGAAGAAGCCAATGTAAATGCCGGACTGGCAGCTGCAAGGCAAATTGTTGGTTTTCTTACCAAAGGAGATAAAACATTCCAGGTAAACTGACAAAAACCAAAGGTGTATTTTTCTGGCAGAGACCCACCGTCAAAGTGCGGTCTCTGTTTGTTTTTCAACCTGCCATTACATGCGTTGCGCAAAATCATGTGAATGAACACGGATTATTATTACTTTTACCATGGCCGTGAGCACGGCTTTTGATCACCAAAAAAAAATTAAAAATGGCTATTATTAAAGCATTCAGGGGGTACCGCCCGTCGAAGGAATTGGTTGCACAAATTGCCTGCCGGCCTTACGATGTACTGTCATCGGAGGAGGCATTGGCAGAAGCTGCCGGGAATTCATATTCGTTTTATCATGTCATCAAATCCGAGATTGACTTTCCGGCCGAAACCGACCATTATGCCCCTGAAATTTATGCAAAAGCCAAAGCCAACATTCAAAGTTATCTAGATAAGGGCATCTTTACACAAGACCAGAAACCGTGCCTGTATGTGTATGCACAAACCATGTGGGGGCGCACCCAGTATGGTTTGATGGCCAGTGCAGCTGTTTCGGATTATCTCGAAAATGTGATCCGCAAGCACGAACTTACCCGGGTTGAAAAAGAGGTAGACCGGAAAACCCATATCAGGGTCACCAATTTCAATTGCGAACCGGTTTTCTTTGCCTATCCCGATCATGATGAAATCAACCGGATTGTCGATCATGTGGT
>JAFGVG010000121.1 GCA_016938095.1 Bacteroidales bacterium | reverse complement strand
GTAATTGGTATAATACGATTCGATCTGGTAAGGGTCCAGATCGCTGGAAACCTCGGCCCACGATCCGTAGAGTTTCAGGTAGTCGATAGCCTGCGGCATATCAACCAGGTTTGAAACAACGGTGCTTAAGGATACCGACGGGTAAAAATACGACCGGTTATTTATAGGAAGTGTTGATGACCAGTCGTTTCGGGCAGCAACGTTGAGGAAGAACGCATCGAACATATCCAGTTCAGCCGTTCCGTAAATGCTTCTTACAGCTTTTTCCTCAACAGCGGTGGATGCCTTTACATTGCCTTTGGTATTGTTCAGGCTGTATACAAAGGGAACAATAATTCCGTCGGTAGCGTTGTATTCGGTATGGTATTTGCGGTGGAACGAAGCACCTCCCGCATTCACTGTCAGGTTGAAGTCGGCCGAAAGTTGTTTGCGGTAGGTTAACAGCACATCGTTGTCGAGGGTAAGCCAGTCGGAGTTCCAGGTTTTATAATCGCCGTCGCGCGGGTCGCCGTAATTCAGGTACGATTTGGGGCTGGCGCGGTCCTCGAACAGCGCTTTTTTAACTGCCGACGTACGGCCCTGAATGCTCAGGTTGCGCGTGATGTCCCAGGTAAGCTTCAGCTGACCGTTTAACAAATCGGAGTCATACAACTGGCTGAGTTCATTGGCGGCAAAATACGCGTTGTTATACCAGGCATAATTAAAATTAGCCTGCCGGTAACCTTCCTGTCCGGGGATGTATAGGTGGTTTTTAAGGTCCTGACCGTTCACATCGTCGCCCATCCAGATCAGAATGGTGTACATGTGGTTTTTGGGGCCGTAACCGTAGCGCGGGTAATTGGGTGAATATACCTTGTTGTATGAAAACTTGCTGTCGAGCCGCAGGTTATTCCTTAAGTCAAAGGACGAAGTGAAATTGATCCCACCGGTACTCAGGTACGAATTGGGTACCTGGCCTTTCTGGCGTGTATAATTACCGGAAAGTTTATATTTCGATTTCTGGCCTTTGTAGGCAATGGAGAAATCGGTGGTGGAGACAAAGCCTGTTTCGAGAAAGTCTTTCAGGTTGTTGTGGTATTCCCAGGGAGTAGGAACCCTTGAGTACCGCGATTTGTCGTCGTATTTGGTGCCGGACACGTCACCCCACCAGGAGATGGTTTCACCGGTAACATTATCATAAATAGGGCTGTTCCATTGCGGAACCATCACACCCGATTCAAATTTTGGTCCCCATATCATATCACCATCAGAAATTCCGCCATCCTGGCCGTCCCAGAATTCATATTTTCCGTTTGAACCGTTACCGTATTCGGTTTGTGTTTCGGGAAAAACCGTAAAACCAGCTGTAACCATGGTACTGTTCGACAGGGTTATTTCGAGGCCTTCGGTTTTGGCATTTTTGGTAGTGATGAGAATAGCGCCGTTTCGTCCGCGGGCACCGTATAATGCCGACGCGGTAGTTCCTTTCAGCACGGTGATACCGGCGATATCGCTTGATGGTACATCGTAAAAATTGGTTTCAACCGGGATGTCGTCAATGACAACGAGGGGGGTTTTGCCCCTGAGCGACAAGGTAGGCGCCTGAAATAGTCCGGTTGGGTTACTGACAGCCAGACCTGCCACCTGTCCCGTTAGCAGGTTTCCGACGTTCTGGGCATTAATGCGGGTCAGTTCTTCGGTTTTTACCTGTTGGGTGGCATATCCGATGGTTTTCTTTTCCTGGGTGATACCCAACGCGGTAACCACCACATCGTTCAGCTGGTATGCTTCTTCTTTTAACTGTATATTGAGCACCTGATCACCGGTTACGATCTCCTCACGTGCGATAAAGCCGATGAATGAAAAAATAAGGGTGGTATTGTTTTCAACCGAGATCTGATAATCGCCGTTGACATCGGATGTGGTACCCTGTTGTGTGCCTTTGGCCACAATATTTACACCAGGCAGGGGTTCGCCTGACATATCCGACACCTTACCGGTTATCTTCACCTGTTGGGCCATCAGAAGTGTACCCATGGCGAGTAGAACAAGGGATAGTAGTTTTCTTTTCATACGTGTTTTTTATGGTTAGTTTTTTGGTTGTCAGATAAGTTTTACCCGTTGAAACAGACCTACCAGTGCATCATCGCCGGATGTTTTTTTCAGCTCTTCTTCAAAAGCAGCGGTATCTTCATAGAAAAGCAACAAGGCTACATCGAGGTAGCGCGACAAGTCGGAAATGGCCTGCTCGCGACTGATGATACCTTTTTTCTCCTGGCGGGCAACAATCTTGCCCAGTTTCTGTATGCCATTGTAGATTTCAGGTTTTTGAATCACCAGCTTTCCCGCGAATGATCCGGGCAGCGGATTGCTCATATAGGTGTAGGTTTGTTCGAACAGGTGCATTCGTTTGGCCACTTCATCGCCGAGGGTATGACGACGGATGGCGTTGATATCGATCTTATTTAGTTCACCAGGGATATCCAGCAACTGATCGCTTGTGGTAAAAGTATACACAGGGCCGGTATGCGTAACTGTGTTTTCGATGCGTCCGTTGGAGGCTGATGGATTAAAGCTGAGTTCCTGTGCGCTGATCGCATGGCTGGTGAGGATGATTCCAACAATAAGAAGATTTTTCATATGCTTTTTTTTGCGTTCCTGCTTGTGAGGATCGGGTTGTGCTGCCTGTTTGTTTATGTCGCAAAAGTGTAAAACAGGCTTTATCTTGGTGTTATAGAAAGGTGAATAAACTGTTAAGATTATCGGAGTGGAGCATTATGGCAAAAAAAAACCGCCCGGTATGCCGGGCGGTTTGCAATTGAATGATTGGAATAAATGTTGTATGTTAACGGGCAACGAGTTTCAATACCTGACGGTTGTTGTTCACCATTACTTCAGCAAAATAAACGCCTTTTTCAGTTAAGCGAATGGAAAACTGATGCGTTCCTGCAGCACGCGAATCGTTAACCAGTGTTGAAACCAGTGCACCGGTGGCGCTGTAAACCTTAACCGAAAGGCTGGACATTTCAGTGAGGTTAATGCTTACCGTGGCGGTTTCAGCAAAAGGATTGGGGAATACAACGGCCTCAATTTCGCTGGTTTCGAAT
>JAFGVG010000120.1 GCA_016938095.1 Bacteroidales bacterium | reverse complement strand
CGTTCCCTTAAAGAGTTAATAAATAGTTCACAACTTTTTGCACAGGATACGTATAACGTACTCAAATTCGGCGTAACATTCGCCGGTGTTTATACCCGGCAGTTTAAAACTGCAATGGATTGACAATTATGATTATGACAAACATTAAAACCGCAAGTATCACAAACTATCAATGAACGCAAAACTTATTGAGGAAAGCATCTCTTCAGACAGTGATGTCCCGCTAGGGGTGCCGGGCTATAATGTAATGCCCGGCCTTACCAAAAACAGCATGCCAAAATACAGGCATCCTGAGTTTTCCACCATCAGCCAGCAAACGAGAACGTTTATCGGCAAGTATTTTCCCAACACCAGCGACGAACAATGGAATTCGTGGCGCTGGCAAATCAAAAACAGCTATACCTCTTTCAGCCAGCTGAACCAGGTGATCGACTTCAAAAGGATGATTGATGATGAATCGATTGCCGTGAACGAAAAACTTCCCTTGCGCATAACTCCTTACTATGCCAGCTTAATCGACGGTGCCGGTGCCGACAATCCCATTGTGAAAGGTGTCGTGCCCAGTATTAAAGAGTTACAGCTTTCACCAGGTGAAGCTTCAGACCCCCTAAACGAGGGGGATTTTGCACCTGTGCCGAACATTGTGCATCGATATCCCGACAGGGTTTTGTTTCTGGCCACTGGTTTCTGCTCAACCTACTGCAGATACTGCACCCGTTCGCATATGGTTGCCAAGGACAAGATGCACTATGGTAAGGCCGCATGGCAGGCAGGTCTCGAATATATCCGGAGTAACCCTGCCGTACGCGACGTGCTAATCTCAGGTGGCGATCCGCTTACCATGCCCGAAGCACACCTCGAATACCTGCTCGATAATTTGCGTAGCATCCCCCATGTGGAAATAATACGCATAGGCACAAAAGTCCCGGTGGTATTACCTCAGCGCATTACCAACAGTTTCGTAAATATGTTGCGACGCTATCATCCGCTATTCATGAGTATTCACTTCATGCACCCCCTTGAGCTTACGCCTGAAGTTCATGAAGCCTGCACCAAACTGGCCAATGCCGGAATTCCACTGGGTAGCCAGACTGTTTTACTGAAAGGTATTAACGACAGTGTACCGGTAATGACCGCACTGATGCAGGGACTTTTACGCAACCGCGTACGCCCCTATTATATTTACCAGTGCGACCCGATACCCGGTTCAGGACATTTCCGTACGCCGGTGGAAAAGGGACTTGAAATTATAAAAGGTATGCGTGGCTTCACCAGCGGTTATGCCATTCCCCATTTTGTAATTGACGCTCCCGGTGGCGGCGGTAAAATTCCCCTGTTGCCCGAATATTATGCCGGACGCGATGGCGACAATATTGTCCTCCATAATTACGAAGGAAAGGAATTCTATTATCCCGACACCGTAAAATGAACGTTGGACTTACTTACGACCTGCGCAGCGATTACCTGAAAGAAGGATTCACACCCGAAGAAACGGCTGAGTTCGATAAAGAAGAAACCATAGCAGGCATTGAAAACGCATTACAGACGTTGGGATACCAGTCTGAAAGGATTGGCCATGCTCGTAAGCTGATGAATGAATTGCTTGCGGGCCGCCGCTGGGACCTGGTTTTCAACATTTGTGAAGGCCTGTACGGCGACAGTCGCGAATCACTGGTACCCGCCCTGCTCGACGCTTACCGGATTCCCCATGTATTTTCTGGAGCCGTAACCCTTGGCATTTCACTCAACAAAGCGTTTGCCAAACAAATCATCCGCGACGCCGGTATCAATACACCGCCGTTTTTGGTGGTAACGCTGCCAGGTGATGTGGACCGGTGCAACCTTACCTATCCGTTGTTTGCCAAGCCCATTGCCGAAGGAACGGGGAAAGGCATAGAAAACAGGTCGGTTATCACTACGCCCGAACAGCTTGCCGCTATGTGCCAATACCTGCTGAACAAATTCAGGCAACCCGTGCTGGTTGAAGAATACCTGCCCGGGCGTGAATTTACGGTTGGCATTGTTGGAAATGGCGACCATGCCCACGTTGTTGGCGCCATGGAAGTCATTTACGGTCAGGGCGTCAACGATGTGTATTCATACGACAACAAGGAAAATTACGAAGGTCGTATCCGGTACGAAAGCGTTTCCGGCGATTGGCTTAAGCAATGCGCCGATGTAGCCCTGAAAGCCTGGAACGCACTGAATGCATGGGACGGCGGACGGGTGGATGTGAGGGTCGACCGTTTTGGTAAGGTTAGTTTCATTGAAATCAACCCGTTGGCCGGACTGAACCCTGTTCATTCCGACCTACCCATCCTCAGCCGGATGAACGGTATCGAATATACGCAGCTCATTGGCATGATTATGGATGCTGCCGTAAAACGTATCTTTCCGGGAAATGGAAAATAAAAGGAAGATCATTGTGCTGCACAATGCAGTGAATGAAAACAGCAGCGCCGATGAGGCCGATATACTGCATCAGGTAACGCTGGTTTCGGAAGCGTTGGAAGAGCTGGGTTATATTCCCGAATCCTTTCCGTTGGGAAACGATTTGAGAAACGACCTGGGAAAAATAGCGGCTTCGCATCCCCTGTTTGTTTTTAACCTGGTGGAATCGGTTTTCGATAAGGGAGAACTCCTGCATATGGCTCCGGCATTACTGAATGCTTTAAAAATACCTTATACAGGCGTACCGGCCGAGGGTTTATACCTGACTACCAATAAAGTACTTGCCAAAAGAATAATGGCCATGCATGGCATTCCTACACCTTCGTTTTTTGCAGTTTCGGAAACAGATAAGCTCAATAAAGACAAGCGATACCTGCTAAAGCCTACCTGCGAAGATGGCTCTGTTGGCCTCGACGAAGATGCTGTATTTACAACCGGCCAAAAGGATATGATGACAAAAATCCGGCAATTGCCTGCTTCACATTATTTTATAGAGGAATTCATTGAAGGCCGGGAGTTCAACCTCAGCATACTGGGAGGCAGCAACCGTGCTCATGTTCTTCCTCCGGCAGAGATGATTTTTCACGACTACCCTGCTGATAAACCCCGGATGTTAGGGTATAAAGCTAAATGGGATGAGTCGTCGGCCGAATATCGCAACACCACACGCGCTTTCGACACCCTATCGCCCGATTCACCCTTGTATGGCGAAATGGAGCGACTGGCTACTAAATGCTGGGATTGTTTTGGGCTGAGAGGATTTGCCAGGGTGGATTTCAGGGTTGATGAAAAGGGCAACCCATTTGTAATTGAAATCAATGGGAACCCCTGCATCTCACCCGACAGTGGTTTTATAGCTGCAGCGCACGCTGCCGGCCTTACAAACCGCGATGTCATTGGCAGGATCATTGCGGAAATTTCGTAAAAGATGAATGTTATACTATGATAAGCTATCGAAAATTATTGTATCCCGACGACACGGATAAAATCAGAAAGCTGCTTGAATCAACCGGATTCTTTTACCCGTATGAAATTGTCGTAGCCACCGAGCTTAGCGACATGAACCTGGAGTTGGGAGCCGAAAGGTCAGGTTATCATTTTATAGTAGCTCACGAAGCCGGAAAAATGCTTGGTTATTGCTGTTATGGACAAAATCCCTGCACCGAATCGAGCTATGACCTGTACTGGATTGCTGTGCACAAAAACCAGATGAACAAGGGCATTGGCCGCAAATTAATGGCCATTACCGAAGAAGAAGTGACAAAACTGGGAGGTACCATTGTATGGGTAGAAACGTCAGGACGAGCGATTTACGAACCCACACGCGCTTTTTATAAAGCCATTGGTTATGAACAGGTTGCCGTTATGCCCGATTTCTATGCGCCGGGCGATGACAAGTATGTTTTCAGAAAACGGCTGGCGTAATACTGTCAGCTGCACTGGCCCAACACCACATAAAGGATTATAAAAACCACAATGGTGCCGATACAGCCGCCACCCAATTTTTTGGCGCCATACCCAGCAATAAGTGCGCGAATTAACTTGTTCATATAATAAAAGTTACGTTAAAAACATCACCTGATAAAGCTAAGCAATTTGGCCATAAAATCCTCAACGATTTTTGTTGAATTGCATTTTCAAGGGCAAATCGAAGTTTAAAGCAAGACAATAAGTAATATCTTTATCTCTGGTTAGAAAAATTCAGAGAGATGAAACCGATATACGCTATAGTTTGTTTAAGCACGTTGTTGTTTGTTCTGCTACCCTCATGCAAGCAACCCAACCGTTCACAAACCGATACTCCTTCCAGGCAACAGCCTGCCCCGGGATGGGCCCTTGTACTGCACGGCGGAGCCGGCAACCTGCACGAAGAAGCTATTAATAGTGAATTGGAAGCGCAATACATAGCATCGCTTCAGCAGGCCCTTGATGCAGGAAAAAAAGTATTAAGCGAAGGTGGTGCCGCACTGGACGCGGTGGAAACTGTGATTCGCATGCTCGAGGACAATCCCCTGTTCAACGCCGGAAAAGGAGCAGCATTTACGCACGACGGGCGCAATGAGCTCGATGCTTCCATTATGGATGGCGCAACCCTGAAGGCCGGTGCTGTGGCAGTGGTAACCGACATAAAAAATCCCATTACAGCAGCCAGGGCCGTTATGGAGCGCTCAATGCATGTAATGCTATCTGGCACCGGTGCCTCACAATTTGCCCGTGAACAGGGCCTTGAAATAGTTAATCCGGAGTACTTCAGAACCGACAGAAAGTGGAACGACCTGCAGGAGCTGATAAATAAGGAAAAACATGGTACAGTGGGCTGTGTGGCACTCGATGGCAATGGAAACCTGGCTGCCGGAACATCCACCGGTGGCATGGCCAATAAGCGGTATAACCGCATAGGCGACAGCCCTGTTATCGGTGCCGGGACCTATGCCAGCAATGCCACATGTGCCATTTCGTGCACAGGGCATGGCGAATACTTTATCCGTTATGCAGTGGCACATGATATTTCGGCATTGATGGAATACAAGGGAATTTCGGTAGAAGAAGCCGCCAAACAGGTAGTCCTGGAAAAACTGGTTAAAGCCGGTGGCGAAGGCGGGGTAATTGGCATTGACCGGTTGGGAAACATTACCATGACCTTCAATACGCCCGGTATGTTCAGGGCATATGCCAAAGCCGACGGAAAACAGGGTGTTTACATATTCAGGGACGGTAAATGAAAGAAGAATGGTTACCTTTGGTGAACGAAGAGGGAGAGATTATTGGTAAAGCACCGCGAAGCCATTGCCATGCCAATAAGAACTACCTGCACCCGGTTGTGCATTTGCATGTAATCAACAAAAAAGGTGAAATCTTCCTGCAAAAAAGGCCCGAAAACAAAGTTGTTCAGCCTGGCAAATGGGATACAGCCGTCGGCGGGCATGTAGCTTTTGGCGAAAGCGTGGACACCAGTCTGGAGCGCGAAGCCCTGGAAGAAATTGGGATAAGCAATTTCAAAGCCACCCTGATTGCCCGCTATATTTGGGAATCAGATATCGAGCGCGAATTGGTTTATTGTTTTTTAACACGGTACGACGGCACCTTAAAAACCGACAAGCATGAATTAGCCGATGGTCGTTACTGGTCGCGATCCGAAATACAGCAGCACCTGAATAAAGAGGTTTTTACGCCTAACTTTGAGGAAGAATACCGGAAATGGGTGGAAAATACCAGCATTGGTTGAAATAGGTAACGGTCGATGATCATAAAGACTTTAGCTGAAAGGTTGTTTGCTATAACATACCTTTTAACTCCAGCGCTTTCTCATCCTGTGCATTTTCATCGAGCAACAGCTTAACGATTACCGAAGCCTGATCTTTTTCACCGGAAAGCAAAAGGGCTTCTGCTTTTTTATAAAGCAGTGCCGGACCAACTTTATAATCCTCCGATTGTTGTTCGTGTTGCAAAGCCGTTTCGCAACTTACGAGTGTGGCAGCCAAATCGCCCAGTTTAAGGTAACACCCGGCAATATTATTCCAGGCAGTGGCCATATTAAAGTGAAAATAAGTGTTCTCCTTGTCCTGCTCAACTTTATCTTTCACGGCCATAAAGGACTCAAGTGCCTTTCGGTAATCTTTTCCCTTGGTATTGATAAAACCCTCGAAACCTTCGAGCACCACGTTATCGGGATATTTTTCCTTTGCACGGACAAGTAAACGCTGAAATACAGGGATATATTCATCGTGTTCGACTTTCAGGTATAGATTCGACAATATATCGTTTATATCCTCTTCGGTGCTGTATCGCTCCATGAGTATGGTGGCCGCCTCTTCGAGCAGGTTGTAATCCTCAAGTGTGGCAAATCTTCCCAGGGTCATGAAATCAGCAAGTTCATTCCTGAAAGGTGAGGCCATATCTGAAGCTGCAAAAGATTTTAAGTGCTCCAATGCTGCTTCATCTTCATCGAGCGATTCATGTAAGATGGCATATAAAAGCGTTAAGAAAGGTTTTCCCTGGATACCTTCTTCCAGCAACCGGCTGATAGCGTCTTCCATCTTATCGTAACGCAATTCGCCATAGCCAATGTAGTTTTTGCAAACATCGCAAATCCGGCGAATTGAGCGGTCGTAAACGCCTTTTTCACGTTCAATCAGTCCCAGGAACTCCGACTTCAGTCGGTTACTCAGTACTTCGTATACATCAACAAAAAGCGACATAATAAAAATTGCTGGTTTGACTTTCAAAGATAATGGTATGTAGCAAAAGGCCAACATAAAAAAAATAATGCCGCCGAAAGAGAACTATAAACCTCGATATGCTATCAAACAAACACCCTGCTTACCTGTTAATATATTACTGAAATTAATTCAGTGAAAATGTAGGAATGATCAATTCGTAATTTGTATTTTTACTCAATCGGAACATTATGGAACTATTAAAAGAAGGCGCTTTGGCGCCCATGTTTAAAGGAAAGGACCAGGACGGTAACATGGTGAGCCTGGACGATTTTAAAGGAAAAAAGGTTGTTTTGTATTTCTATCCCAAGGATAACACCCCCGGATGCACGACTGAGGCCTGTAACCTGAGGGATAATTACAACGATCTTTTGAAGAGGGGATTTGCCATTGTGGGGGTGAGCCCCGACAGTGAGCAATCTCATGCAAAGTTCAGAGATAAGTACGATTTACCTTTTAGCCTGATTGCCGATCCCGGCGCTGTTATCCTGAACGCTTATGGAGTTTGGGGGGAAAAGAACATGTACGGCAAAAAATACATGGGGGTATTAAGAACCACCTATGTCATTGACGAGTTGGGCAAAATTCTGAAAGTCATCAGCAAGGTGAACACCGGCGATCATACCCGTCAGATCCTTGAAGAACTGGGAATCAATTAATAAACTATATAATGGCAAAAGAAGCAACCCTCGACGATATCCGTAAAGAAAAGCTCAAATCGCTTGAAACAACACTTGGTAAAATTGAAAAGGACTTTGGCAAAGGCGCTATCATGAAACTGGGCGACCATGCCGTGGTAACGGTTGGGATAATCCCTTCGGGGTCCATTGCGCTTGACATTGCGCTTGGTGTTGGCGGTTATCCGCGTGGCAGGGTGGTTGAAATCTTTGGTCCCGAGTCATCGGGTAAAACTACATTGGCCATACATGCCATTGCCCAGGCACAAAAAACCGGCGGAATTGCTGCATTTATCGATGCCGAGCATGCTTTCGACAGCACCTATGCCCAAAAACTGGGTGTTGATATCGAAAACCTGCTGATTTCACAACCCGATAACGGTGAACAGGCGCTTGAAATTGCCGATCACCTGATTCGTTCGGGAGCCATTGACATCATTGTGATCGACTCTGTTGCTGCGCTTACCCCAAAAGCCGAAATTGAAGGCGAAATGGGCGACTCAAAGCTCGGCTTACATGCCCGGCTTATGTCGCAGGCATTGCGTAAACTAACCGCCACCATCAGCAAAACCAATACATGCTGTGTTTTTATTAACCAGCTGCGTGAGAAAATTGGCGTGATGTTTGGAAATCCGGAGACCACCACTGGTGGAAATGCACTCAAGTTTTACGCTTCTGTCCGTGTCGACATCCGCCGTATCAATCAAATTAAGGAAGGTGAAGAAGTGTTCGGCAACCGTACCAAAGTTAAAATTGTAAAAAATAAGCTGGCACCCCCATTCCGCAAAGCCGAATTCGATATCATGTATGGCGAGGGCATTTCACGCATTGGCGAAATTATTGACATAGCCACTGAACAGGAAATTGTCAAAAAAAGCGGCTCATGGTTTAGTTACGGTGAAACCCGTCTGGGACAAGGACGGGATGCTGTTAAACAATTACTTTCTGATAATCCCGAGCTGGCTGAAGAAATCGAAAAAAAGATTATTGCCAAACTGAAACAATAAAGTGCCCGGGCGGGCTCAGAAAACAATTTTAGCTTTCAGGCATACCTTTTTTGCATCATCAAGACTGCCTTCCACGGCATAGGTGAGCGGTTGATTATTTGTTTTATCGATACACAGTGTAACACTGTCACCCGACTTAACCTCATGTTTGTATTCTATGGCAAAATGAGTGGGTATTTTATGCTCAAGTAGTTCCTGATCGAGCAAGTCGAAAATCCATTCCACATACCTGGCGTTATTCACATGCCGGTTCTGATCGAGATCGCTGTATTTCACCCTGTGTATTTCACAAGGTGCTGACGTAACAACCGGGAAACCATTGGCGGGTAATTCCATGGCAAATTTTCCTGCATTGGTTTTCAAAACCGTTTCGTCGATTTCAACCGAAGAAGGTCTGCGACTGTTAAGGTCGAGTAATATCCAATAAGATGCTGCATTGATATATGTTTCGTCCCCGACACCAATCCGGTGATCGCGTCTGAAAAAGATCCGCTCGGCACCCAGGGGCCAGGTTTCCGCAAAAAACTCCTGCCCCCATTGGGGATACCTCAGAACATTGACATACAGACGTGATAACACCCAAACTTTCCCCGACTGCTGCATGAAATGGTACCCCACATCGAGGTGGTTGGCATGCCTGCCCGCTATTTCCTGGAAATAACTGCAAACACTACTCATGCGCATGACAAAATTAAGACCAATGTCGGACGAACGCACACGGAAATTTTCACGCCAAACCGGCTGGTAGGTTTTTGCTTCCATGGATGGTCATAAAAAACACAGCCCTTCAGGGGAAAACCACCTGAAGGGCAAAGAAAAGCGTAATTTGAATGTATTATATCAGGCCGGGCTGATAGCTTCTACCGGACAAACATCAGCACAAGCTCCACAATCGATGCACTTATCAGGATCAATTTTGTAAATATCTCCCTCGCTGATAGCTTCGGAAGGACATTCGGGCAAGCATGTGCCGCAAGCAGTACATTCGTTACTAATTACATAAGCCATAACCTAAAATTTTATCGTTAAACAGCCAAATTTAATGGAATAATTCAAATGCACAAAAGAAAATAATCATGTTAACATTCCCCTTATGGATAGCACTCACTCGTCTGCAAGAAAAGATATGGTCAGCCAGGCCAGGTTGGCCATTGCTGTTTCAAGCGACTTTTCATCGGCCATGTAGTGAGCAGTGTGCACCGGTGAAAGGTATTTATTATCGGCATCGGTAGTGCCAAACCTATAAAAGATGGCCGGAAACTGTTGGGAATAATAGGCAAAGTCGTCGGAGGTCATTCGCAGATCCATATCCAGTACCTTATCATCGCCAAGTAGCTGTCGGGAATACTGCATAGCCCTTTGCGTGTAAGCTTCGTTGTTTTCCAGCATCGGGTAACCATGGGTTATGGTAACTTCGCAGCTGCCTCCCATGCCTGAAGCAATAGATCCTGCAATTTTAACAATTTTCTCATGCGCATCATGCCGCCAGGTTTCATTCATGGTTCTGAAAGTACCTTCGACAAATACCTCATCGGGGACCACGTTTGTGGTGCCCGGGGCATGTATTTTGCCAAACGAAAGCACCGTTGGCGTGGCTGCATTGGCATTACGACTGACCACCTGCTGCAATGCAACAATAATATGTGCTGTAATTAACACAGGATCGATCATCTGATGCGGAACACCTCCGTGACCGCCCTTACCCTTAACGTTCAGGTATATCTCATCGGACGAAGCCATGTATACACCCGGGCGGTAGCCCACCGTGCCTGTGTACATGCCCGATAGTACATGCTGTCCGATGACCACCGAAGGTTTCAGATCAGCAAAAATTCCTTCCCTGATCATTTGATCAGCTCCGCCCGGAAGCTTTTCCTCACCCGGTTGAAATATCAGCATAACAGTTCCCTTCACCGATGCACGAAGCTCGTTCAGCATCATGGCTGCACCCAATAGCGCTGCCATATGCATATCGTGTCCGCAGGCATGCATCTTACCGTGGTTTTCCGATTTAAAAGGGATGTCGTTTTTCTCGACGATAGGTAAAGCGTCCATTTCCGCACGAAGGGCGACAACCCTTTGTGAATAAGCTTTACGTGTCGCCTTTTTGCCTTCGATGGTGGCAACAATGCCATTTTTAAGGTACCCCGATTTAAAAGGGATGCCAATGCTACGCAATTGTTCCTGAAGGTAAGCCGAGGTATTGTATTCTTCATACGATAATTCGGGAAAGCGATGAATGTGCCGGCGTATTCCCACTGCATCATCATAATGAGCGGCAGCCAATCGTTTGATTTTTTGACGAAGATCCATTTTCCGGATATTACGTTATTTTTTGAATATCATCCTGATTCCCAAGAATACAATCAATATGCCAAAGGCAATTTTAAGTGTTCTCTCGGGTAAACGCACTGCCAACACCGAGCCAAGGTAACCGCCAATGAAAAAGGCCAGGGCAACCACAATGGCAATCTTAAAGTTAACATAACCCTGTTTATAATAATTCCAGAATGCCAGAAAGCCTATCGGAAGCAACAGAATGCCAAGACTTGTGCCCTGGGCCTGGTGCTGGGTAAGACCAAAGAAAAATACCAGGGCAGGAACAATAATGATGGCACCGCCCACACCCAGAAGTCCCGATACAATGCCGGCTGAAAGGCCTATAAGTGCTAATATGAGGATATCGTTGAAAGACATGGTGGTGAGCTGGTTACTGGTTACTGGATACTGGATACTGGATGTGTTGGGAGGTGGGATTTGAGGTTTGGAATTCGATGTTCAGTTTGGCGTTTGATTGGTTTGATAGGGTTATAAATAATGAAGCAATGAAGGGATGAAAAAATGAAGAAATAGGGTGTCGGGCATTGGGTGCTCTTCGAAAATCGGTGTTCGGTGTTCGTTCGAGTTGCCATGCAGTCATGCGGTTTTTTAGTCTTCTGGTCTTCTGGTCTTGCAGTCAATTTGTCTAAACATTATTTCATTTCTTCATTTCTTCATTTCTTCATTTCTTCATTTCTTCATTTCTTCATTTCTTCATTTCTTCATTTCTTTATTTCTTTATTTCTTTATTTCTTTATTCTTTCATTTCTTCATTTTTTCATTTTTTCATTTTTTCATTTCT
>JAFGVG010000119.1 GCA_016938095.1 Bacteroidales bacterium | reverse complement strand
TCTCCCAGTGTTGAAATAACCTGCGGAATGCCTTCGTTTTGTTGCACGGCGCGTAATGCGTTGCGATCCATAAGTTCTGCAGCGCTTACCGGACATTGACGCAGTGGGAGTATGGCCTTGCAGGCATCGCGAATATTGTTGAAAAAAACCAGGGCAGCAGCACAGCATGGGAAACTGTCAACCGTTTCAAAAGTTGCTTCCGAAATGAAGCCGAGTGTGCCTTCGGACCCAACCATCAGGTGCCATAACATATCAACCGGGTCATCAAAATCTATCAGGGCATTAAGTCCATACCCTGTTGTGTTTTTAAGCGTATACTTATGCCTGATCTTTTGAACAAGTGCATCATTGTTTTGTATACGAAGCGACAGGTCCCTGAGTCCGGATATAATACGGGGATTCTCCCTGGCAAACAGGGCTCTTTCGCTTTCGTTACGTGAATCGAGTATGCTGCCATTGGCCAGTACAATCCGCAATCCCCGCAGTGTATTGTAACTATTGGTTTCTATTCCGTAACTGGCACCGCTGGCATTGTTGGCAATGATTCCACCAATTTTGGCCGATGCAATGGAGGCCGGACTTGGGCCTATTTTCCGCTTGAATTGCTGCAACCTTGCATTGGCCAGGCCTCCTGTAATTCCGGGTTGCATTATGGCAAAACGTCCGTTTTCTGTGGTCCGCCATTTGGTGAAACCAGGGCCAATTTCTGCCAGCACAGCATCGGTAATAGTCTGACCACAGAGGCTGGTTCCACCGGCTTTAAAGGTAACCGGTGTTTGCATTTCGCTACAGATATGCAATAGCATTTGAACATCCTTTTCGCTGTTAACCTGCACCACCAATTGTGGAATTAACCGGTAAAAGCTGGCGTCAGTGCCTTTGGCCAGTCGCGAAAGCAGATCGTGATAAATGGGGGACGCATACCCGGCGTTGCGCAGTGCTTTTTCAATATGCCTGTAAACCTTTTCCACCTGATTTAATTTGAGTGAACCTATTTTTTTATTATGCCAATACCCGGCCTGTCGGGTATTATCACCTTACCGTTCACAATGACGATACCTTCGAACGGGTCATTGCTAATCAGCAGGTTTCCGTCGAGATCGGCCCAATCGGTCATGGGCGAAAGTTGTGCGGCAGCGGTAACAGCACACGACGTTTCTGTCATACAACCAATCATTACTTTCAATCCCAATGCCCTTGCCATATTTACCATGTTAAAAGCAGCACGCATACCTCCGCATTTCATAAGCTTGATGTTTATGCCACTATACAGGCCTGCCAGTTTATTTATATCGGCGGGAACCTGAACCGCTTCATCAGCGAGCACCGGTAAAGGACTCCTCGCAGTAAGCCATGCTATATCGTCAAAAGCTGTTTTGGGCATGGGTTGTTCCACATAAACCACATTTTGTTCCCTTAGCCAGTGGATCATATCCAGTGCCTCATCCCTGTTCTTCCACCCCTGGTTAACATCTACGCCTAATGGAACGTTGGTGACCGACCTGACCGATTGGATCATTTCCTTATCATTTCCCTGGCCCAATTTCACTTTGAGTATATTAAAAGCCGCGGCTTCCTTTGTTTTTTCAACCACCACCTGGGGCTTATCTATGCCAATAGTGAAAGTAGTGTCGGGTGTACGGGCCGGATTCAGTCCCCAGATACGGTGCCAAGGTTGTTGCATCAGTTTCCCGACCAGGTCGTGAAGGGCAATGTCAACGGAGGCTTTGGCAGCATAATTGCCCGGGGCCAGATTGTCGATGTATACCAAAATATCTTCAATTAAAAAGGGACTGTCGAATGCAGAGAGATCTACCTTTGAGAGAAAGGCAGTGGCGGAGGCATGCGATTCTCCCAGGTAGGGAGGCATTGAGGCTTCACCATAACCGGTTATGTTGTTCCAGGTAATGGTGGTAAGCATTACAGGTGTTGTGGTTCGCGATCCTGAAGCCAGGGTAAATACATGCTTTAACTGGAGTTCAAAAGGCTCAAAGCTTAATAAGAGTGGTGTTGAAGCGTTTGTTTTCAGGCTTTCAGTGGTGTTTGCTTTTAATGAGGCATAACTGAATCCCATACAGGCTGAACTTCCGGTCATAAGTCCCAATTTTTTCAGGAAATCTCTGCGTGTATGCATTACTGACTGCTTTTTAATTGAAAAAATACGGGTTCACTTTCTGTGTTGGTATTACTTTGGGCTGTGATGGCATAAAGATACCGCGAAAGTTTTGTTTTACGGTTAAGGTCAATGGTTACTGAGGCTTCGTTTGTAACCATATAAATGGATTCAGTGACCGAACTATCAGGCGGTACTCCTTTCCTGAATTTATAAATAATGAAGTTTTTGGTGTGTTGTCCTTTCTCCCAGGCCAGCTCCAGTTTCTTTCCATTTACTGAAAAGGTGGCGTTTCCCGGACGATCGGGCACTATTGGAGCTAAACGTGGTTTGCCAGCCGGAAGGGCGGACAGGGGATAGACCTGCCTGAGCAGTTTTTGTTTAAGTCGCAATGGGTTGGTGCGCATATATTTGGCACTAAAAAACATGCTTCCGCCAATATTCGGAAAGGTACGGTTCAGGTTAACCTGCCGGATAATTTCATCAGCCGACCGCCAGGCTTTGGTTTGCGATTTCCGGTCGATACGGTAAAACGCCTGGCCTATGTAAAGTGGACATCCGTATGTATTGCGATTCCACCAGTCGGCCAACACGGCATAATCGGCTACCTTAAAGCCAATTTGCCAGTATAGTTGGGGAACAACATAATCAATCCATCCTTCCTTCTGCCATTTCAGTATATCGGCAAACAGGTCGTCATAATTGGTTTGTCCTGCCTTCGTTGCTGACCCTGTACTGTCTTTGTAGATATTCCGCCACACGCCGAACGGAGAAATGCCAAATTCGACAGCCGGATTTATGGCCGAAATGCTATCGTGAATTTGCTGAATGATCAGGTCAACATTGTGTCTTCGCCAGTCATCGCGTTTATCGGCTTTGAACGCGCCTCCATATGCGTTAAATGAATGATTATCCGGGAAATCAATTCCGGCTATGCGATAAGGATAAAAGTAATCATCCATGTGAATGGCATCTATATCATATCGTCTGACAATATCAGAAACTACACAGGCAACATGATCGCGTGTTTGCGGCAGTCCAGGATCAAAGTAAACGGTTGACCCGTAAGTGACAAACCATTCGGGGTGGGTTCGTGTAATGTGGTCGGGTGCTGTGAGGTTTACTGCGGTATCTCGCAGTGACCTGTATGGGTTCAGCCATACATGTATATCCAGCCCGCGCTTTCGGCATTCGGCAATGGTAAAAGCCAGCGGATCATACAAGGGCTCAGGGGCC
>JAFGVG010000118.1 GCA_016938095.1 Bacteroidales bacterium | reverse complement strand
GCTTCATCGAGCATACGCGACAGAATGTCTTTGTTAATTACACCCGCACCATCGAGTAATTGTTCATCGCGGATAAGGATGACACGCGATTTTTTGTCGATACCGATACCGCTTACCGGGAAAGGAACACTCATAAGCAGGGTACTGCCGATGGCCAGCCTGGCACTGTCCTTTAGCATCTGACGCCGTGAAAGCCTTGTTTTCATATACTTGAATTTTAAATGTTATGATCTTACATTGCGCAGCACTGCATCCAGCAGACCGGATGCACGATCAGCTATTGAGGCATTGAAAACCGCCATCAGGTAACCACCTTCGGTTGCTGCTGCCATCCACCTGCCATCATCGCGCCGGATGCAGTTTCCGGTCAGTCCGCCGGGGAAAAACTCCCTGCCGAACAGTGCAAACGCTTCACCTGCCTTTTCACTGCTGACATACCTGATCAGCAACAGGTAATTCCGGTCGTCTCCCTCGGCATACCGGGCCATAACCGCATCGGCATCTGCATCAATCAGAAACAAATTCTGATCACTGATGAAAAAATAAGCATTCTGCCAAACATAGTGATGAAAGTATTTATATCCATAAGGAATCCTGTCCGTTTCGGGTAATAAATCAACAATGGCAGGAACAATTCCCGTTCCGGCAATCTTTTGGTCGATATGACCGGCCAGTGCATCCACAAATGTATCAGAGACAGAATTGCTTTCCCATGCTGACAGGGCAATATAATAGCGCTCTTTCCAGAAAAACAGGGCACCCGGAATTCGATAAGTACCCTGACCGAATTGACTGATCTCGCTTTCGCGGGTCTGGGTAAACACGCCAAATGCATTCCGGGGTGCGAGCAGGTCAAAAACTTCGGCCAGTACTTCAGGCTGTCCGTCCATATAATAGGTGCAACTCAGCGCTTCGCCAAAACCGTAGGAAATGTAAAGCTCAGCAGCCCCGTCCATATAATTGAACATATCGGTATGATTCTTCAGCGGAACTGTTTTATGAGCCGTCCAGCCATCCAGTTGTTCAGGCAATATTGTTGCTAAATCCATATCGTTATGTTTATAAGCCCTGATAAGTATTCAGAAAACAGCCAATTAAAGTAACGAAAAAACCACTAGATTTAACTACCCAAAAACACTCTTTAACATTTCTTAAGAATGGGTTGATGTAAAAAAGTTGCAAAAATTTTGCGGCTTATATTTTAATCTGTACTTTTGGACCGATTTATTCAATTAGTCGAATTTTAATGACCGAAGTAAAGCTCCATATAAAAGATCAGATTGTCAGCACAGCCCGGAATATTTTTAACCGGTATGGCTTCAAAAAGGCCACGATGGACGAAATAGCCCAGGCCATGGGCAAGGGAAAGAGTTCCATCTATTACTATTTCAAGAGCAAAGAGGAAATTTACGAAGCAGTGATTGACCACGAAGCTGGTTTTTTGCGTAAGGAAATCACCAAAGCCATTGGACAACACGAAAATCCAAAGGATAAACTGAAAGCATACGTAATGACCCGTATGAAAACTTTCCGTAAAGTGTCCAATTTTTACGATGCCATACGGTCAGAAGTACTCAATCACCTCGAAATCATCAATAAGATCAGGAATAAATACGACCGCGAGGAAATTACCCTCCTGCAGGAAATCCTGGAAGAGGGTATCGCCAAACAGGTCTTTCGCATAAAGGAACCAGAGCTGACTGCAACTGCAATTGTTACTGCGTTGAAAGGGCTTGAAGTTCCCATGATATGGGCATCCCGTAAAGAGAACCCCGAAGGCCAGCTTGAACAATTGCTCGAAGTACTTTTTTATGGCATTATCCGGCAATGATTTTTTTTGTCAATTTTTCGACTCTTTTACTTTTTTAGTCTATTAGTACATATATATTATATTAGTAATCAATTATTTTTAAATACCATGAAACGCAAACTTTTCTTTATTGCCATCTTATGTATGGGTACTCTCGTGAATTACGCACAATCATTCCGCATGGGTGTTACCGGAGGGGCTAATTTCTCGACGTTTTCCGCTGCTGGTGACCTGTACGACAATTCAGCCATTTTAACGGGTTTTACCGGTGGTTTATCATTGCAATACCATGTATCGGAATCATGGGGCCTGGTATCGGGAATTGCCTACGAGCAAAAAGGCTTCTCAAGTAAAACCGGGCTGTCGGGGGAAGACTATACCGTTAAGGGCCACTTTAATTACCTTACGGTTCCTTTAATGATACAGGGCAAGCTGCCGGTTAAAGGAAAAACCAGTATATACGGACTTGCCGGTGGATATATCGGGTTCAACACGCACAGTGATGACGAATGGGAAGTGGAACAAACCGAAACAGTATTTCCTGGAAAACCTGACATTGCCTCAACCGATGGAGGGCTTACTTTCGGGGGCGGTGTAGAAATACCCGTCAGTGAACACCTGTTGCAAATAGGATTCAGGTATTCCCTGGGCCTGGCCGAAGTGATTGCGTCCATGCCTGACGACCGTAACAAAACGGTGCAACTTAG
>JAFGVG010000117.1 GCA_016938095.1 Bacteroidales bacterium | reverse complement strand
CTGCAACTATTTCAGAATCAGCTGTCACAGAAAAAAATAGACCTGGCTAACAGCCTGATCAGCTATAAACTCGAATTGCTCAATATGAAAATACAATCGCTGTGGGACTTCGAAAACAACATTAGTTTTGTGCCCAAGGAATTGCAGGGAAACCTGAAGGACAATGAATAATTAACAATTAACAATTAACAATTAACAATTAACAATATTTCGACCCTTATCTTACCTAGTAACCAGAACCTAGCACCCAGTACCTTTAAATAATAATCATCAACCATGCATAAACCAATCATTTTATTCGTCCTGACCTTAGTATTTGCCGCCTGCAACCAGCAGCAGGATAACCTGGGCAAAGACATCACCATCCCCGTATCGGTTATGACCATTGTTCCCGGCAGCATCGAGGAATTTGTCGATATCAGCGGGGTTGTCAAACCCATAAAAGAGGTTCAGATCCGCACCGAAGTTCTGGGAAATTACCGGTTGAAGACAAATCCCTCCACCGGACGACCCTATGTGCTGGGCGATCGTGTGGCGGAGGGTGCCGAAATCATTGAAATAAGTGACAGGGAATACGAAAACAACATCAAGCTGAGCTCACTGGAGCTTAACCTGCAGATCACCAAACAGGTTTTTGAAAAGCAGCAGTCGCTGTACGACATGGGTGGCGTTACCCTGAGTGAGCTGAAAAATGCCGAGATAAACTATATCAATGCCAGGTACAGCTATGACGATGCCATGCTACGATTGCAAAAAATGCATATAAAAGCGCCATTCAGCGGTGTTATCATCGATCTTCCTTATTTTACGCCCGGTGTAAAAGTTGATGCCAACACCCTGCTTGTAAAAATAATGGATTACAGTAAACTACACCTGGAGGTGAACCTGCCTGAAAAAAGCCTGGGTGAACTAAAAACCGGACAACAGGTAAGAATAACCAATTATACCCTTCCCAACGATACACTGCCGGGCACTGTCACCCAGCTTTCACCGGCAATTGATCCCGAGACACGTTCATACAAGGGATTTATTGTGGTTGATAATCCGGGGTTACGGCTTCGCCCCGGCATGTATATAAAGGGTGAAATAGTGGTGGCCACGGCCCATAATACCATTGTCATTCCAAAGGACATCATTGTTTCAAAGCAGCGCGGAAACAGTGTATTTGTGGTTGAAAAAGGTATTGCCCAGGAAAGGGTAGTGGTATTCGGACTGGAAAACCCCCGTGAGGTTCAGATAGTATCTGGATTAAAGGAAAAAGAAAAGCTGGTGGTAAAAGGTTTTGAAACATTACGCGACCGCTCTAAAGTAAAGGAAATCAGGTAGAATCAGCATTATGAAGAAAATTGTACAATTTGCGGTTAACTATCCGGTGACCATTTCCATGCTTATACTGGGTATATTGCTGCTCGGATACATTTCGCTTGGCAAACTCAGCATTGACCTTTTTCCTGAAATCAATGCCCCCCGGATTTTTGTTGAATTGAGATCCGGTGAACGCCCGCCCGAAGAAATCGAAAAACAATATGTTGAAGCTATCGAATCGATTGTGATGCGTCTTAAAGGTGTCTCACAGGTTTCTTCGGCCTGCATGGTCGGATCGGCAAGGGTAAAAGTTGAGTATAACTGGGGAATCGACATGGATGATGCATTTCTCGATCTGCAGAAAGCCCTTACCAGTTTTGGTCAGCAGGATGAAATTCAGGAGTTTGTTATTACCCGGCACGATCCGAATGCTTCACCGGTGATGATCGTTGCTATGGCGCATCCGGAGATTTCCGATATGAATGAGCTCAGAAAAACAGGTGAGGATTATATCCGGAACGAATTGATCAGGCTTGAGGGCGTTGCCGATGTTGAGCTTACCGGTGCCGAAGAGAAAGAGATTCTTGTTGAAACCGATCCATACCGGCTTGAAGCATACGGACTCACTACCGATCAGCTGGTACAGCAGATTATGAGCATGAACCGCAATGTATCGGGGGGCAGTATCCTGGAAATGGGGAAACGCTATATTATTAAGGGAACTTCTTTGCTGGCAGATGAAAACGACCTGAACGCCATAGTTGTTGGCTTCAAACAGCCATCAAACGCAGATCCCGGCACTACTGTATCAGTGGATTCCCGTGTTCCGGTTTTTTTGCGCGATGTGGCCCGCGTAAGTTTTACCAATAAGAAACCTGAAAATATTGTAAGGATTAACGGTGAGCGCTGCGTTGGATTGTTGATCCACAAAGAAACCGGTTATAATACAGTTGAAGCCGTTGATGAGGTAACCAGCGCTTTTGAAAATATCCGAAAGGCCTTACCCGGATATCGTTTTACCGTGGTTCAGAATCAGGCACAATATATACAAAATGCTATTGGCGAGCTGCGCGATACAGCTTTTCTGGGCGCTGTATTTTCGATTATCGTACTGTTTATTTTCCTGCGCAGGGTTGGACTTACCCTAATTGTCGCCATTATACTTCCCATATCCATAATCGCCACGTTTGTGGTTATGTATTTTACCGGGCTGTCATTAAACCTCATGACCATTGGCGGGCTGGCACTCGGTGCCGGTATGCTGGTTGACAATGCCATTGTGATTGTCGAGAATATTTTCAGACAGCACGAATCGGGATTATCCCTTAAGGAGTCCTGTATTACAGGAACAGCGCAGGTTAGCGGGGCCATCATTTCATCCACCATTACCACCATCGTGGTGTTTTTACCGATTGTTTATTTGCAGGGGGCCTCGGGTGCGCTTTTTAAGGATCAGGCATGGACAGTGGCCTTAACCCAGGTGATATCGCTCATTGTGGCCATTCTCATAATCCCCATGTTGTTTAACAAAATGTTCACCCGCAAGGTTCATGTTTACGCCACCGAAAGTCTAAGGTTCAGCTGGTACGCTTCGTTTCTTTCAAAATTGCTCAATAACCGTGGAAAGGTTGTCCTGGCATCTTTTGTCATACTGGCGGCAACAGTTTTTATATTACCTTATGTGGGAAATGAGTTTATACCGCAGGGCGGTTCGGGTGAATTCAGTATTGATATTAAACTAAGCGAGGGAACCCAGCTGGAGCGTACCGAAGGCACGGTGAAGAGCCTTGAAACCATGTTGAACGATGCACTGGGTGAACAGATCGATTTATTATACAGTCAAATTGGACCGTCGGGCAGCACAAATGCAGAGAAAGCTGTTTTTCAGAACGAAAACACAGCCATTCTTAAGATACGTTTAAAGCCCGAGGCTGTAAATCAGTCCGGGGCTATCATTGCAAGAGCCGGTGAAATAACCCAGGGAATAAGGGATGCGGGGGTTACCATTACGCGCGATGAATCATCGCTGGAATCGACCCTTGGCACTGATGAATCACCGCTGATGATAGAAGTTAAAGGTAAAGACGTTACAGTCATGGATACGCTCACGCGTCAGATCAAAGCATTGCTTTCCGGAATCCCCGGGGTATATAACCTTAAGACAAGTATTGAAGAAGGTGCGCCCGAAGTGGATGTTATAATCGACCGGTATATGGCTTCGGTGCACAACCTGACCGTAGAAGGTATCGCCGCTCAGCTTATTGACATATTATCGGGGAAACCGGCCGGTCGGCTTGAAAGCAAAGGAGAATTGAATGATATTACTGTAAGACTTCCGGAGCTTGGTTTGGATGATCTGAAGAGCATTAAGCTGAAAGGAGCCCAAAGAGACATTTATTTGTACGAAGTGGCCCGGCTGGAGCACGCCGTGTCTCCGCGACAACTATTACGCAACAATCAGCACCGCATAGGGACGGTTACCGGTGATATTGACCGGGGAATTGCCTTCGACAAGGTTATTCAAAAAGCAGCTGAACGTTTGAACACGCTCAGCCTGCCCGCCGGGTACACCCTTTCTTTTACCGGCGAGGAACAAAAACGGAAGGAGGCAATGGCAAGCCTGAGCTTTGCCCTGTTGCTTTCCATTGTGCTGGTGTACATGGTAATGGCTGCACAGTTTGAATCATTCATCCATCCGTTTACTATTTTACTCACCATACCGCTGGCGGCTGCCGGCTCGGTATGGGCATTCTTTATTTTGGGCAAGTCGCTGAATATTATGGCTTATATAGGCATAATCATGTTGGGTGGTATTGCTGTTAACTATTCCATCATACTGGTAGATGCCATTAATCAATTCAGGAACGAAGGTTTTGCACTACGGGAATCTATTCTGAAAGCTGGTCAAAACAGGATAAGACCTATATTAATGACCAGTTTTTCATCTATTCTCGGTTTGCTGCCGCTGACACTTGGTTTCGGTGAGAGTGCCGCGCTCCGTGCACCTTTGGCAATAGCGCTCATTGCCGGACTTATGGCAGCAACGGTAATGTCACTTGTAGTCATTCCCTGTGTGTATTATATTTTCGACCGGCATAAAAAGAATCCGGATGAAGTAACCGCATAAAACCACATTATGAGATTCATCATCCAACGGAAGGTTCTGATTGCCATGTTTTTTACCGGTCTTACCATGCTGGGGTTCTTTTCTTACCGTCAGCTGCCGGTAGAACTGTTGCCAAATGCCCAGATTCCTTATCTTTTTGTCCAGGTGGGCGCTGCCATGGAAACAGACCCGAAGAACATTGAAAACCAAGCCGTAATACCGCTTGAAGGCGCTATAGGTACACTTAAAGGAGTGGAAAAAATTGAGTCGACCATTGGTGAGCAGCAGGCCTTTATCCAAATTTCATACAGGCATCACACCAACACTAAAGTTGCTTACCTCAAGTTGTTGGAAAAGGTTGAAGAGGTCAGGCGTGCTATTCCTGCTGATTTTTATGTTCAGGCCTTACGGTTCGACATGGAAATGATCAATAACAGCCTGATGACGCTGCAGGTTAGGGGCGGTGGCGGGGTAGACCGTGTTCGCGAAGTGGTAGACAGGGACATTCACAACAGATTATTGAATGTAAATGGAATAGCCAATGCAGCTGTTTTCGGGGGACGTGAAAAGACAGTTGAGATAAGGCTGAATGATGCGGTATGCAAGTCATATGGCATTACGCCGGCCAGCATAAGAAGTGTTATCAGTCAGAATAGCCGTGCACGAACCTTTGCCGGAAAAGTAACCAGCGAAAACCGGATGGTGTTTGTAAATGTAATTGCTGAATACAATAACCTGGAAGCAATTGGCAACCTGGTTGTAAAGGAGCCTGGATCAGTGAAGTTAAAAGATGTTTCAACCATTCATTTTGGATACAAAGATCAGGAGTCTTACAGCAGGGTTAACGGAAAAGAAGCCGTGACCATTGAACTCACCCGTGATACACAGTCCAATATGATTGACCTTTCGCACCGGGTGAAAGATCAGATTACCACGCTTAACAAGGAATTACAGTACAAGGATGTTGAAATTGTGATTGAGCAGAATGCGGCTGATCGCATGGAACGAAACATTAATTTGATCATGCAACTTGCGCTGACAGGCGGAGTGCTCGCTATTTTTATCCTCTGGATCTTCCTCAAAAATATACGTCTGGTTTTGGCCATTGGATTAGCCATGCCCATTTCGGTGTACACCGCGTTTAACTTTTTCTATGCCGCCGGAATTTCCATAAACAGTCTGACCCTGCTGGGCATGGCACTTGCTATTGGCATGTTACTCGACAACAGCGTGGTGGTTATGGAAAATATCTACCGGTTGGCAGGTCAAAAAGTAGAAATCGACAAAGCTGTTTTACAGGGAACAGGCGAGGTATGGCGGTCGGTTTTTGCCGCAACACTTACCACCATTATCATTTTTACGCCATTTGCCTTTTCTGAAAATTTTCTGGTAGCCATTATGGGTAAACATATAGGCATTTCCATAATATCAACCTTGCTGGTTTCGCTTATAGTGGCCATGTTGTTAATCCCCATGATTACACACAGCATCCTTAAACCCGGTCTTGAGCGGCAACAGGCCAGCTTCAGTGCCATCCATTTTCAGAACCGGATTATACAGATCTACCGGGTGATGCTGAAAACCTGCATGCGTAATCCTGCCGCTACTGCCATGGCAGCATTGGGCGTATTCTTTACCACCTTGCTGATAAGCCTGGGCTTGAGTTTTATTAACCTGCAGGAGCCCGAGGTGGTTGAGCTTAACATGTACCTGACCATGCCCGGTGGAACAACACTTGAGAATACCGATCTGCTGGTAGCTGATGCCGAGAAACGACTTGAAAATCTACAGGAAAAAAAAGACATTATCAGTCAGGTATATGCCGGCGAAGCCCAAATTACGGTTGTATTGCAAAAGGAATACAAAAAGGTCAGAAATTACAGTATTCCTAAGATACGACAGGAAATCATGAACAGTATGGCCGGGCTTGAGCCTGGCGATTTCAGCTGGGAACCCTCTCCTTCGGCCCGTCATTTTGGAGGCAGAGGGCAGAACAGCGATGATGGTATTGAAGGCCTTATGGGAATTGGCACGCAATCAGAAAAAATAATCATTAAAGGAGAGGATTATGATCAGTTGGTTACACAGGCCAACCTGGTAAAATACTACTTGTCGCAACAGCAATCGGTTGAACAGGTTAACATTAACATACCCTCGGCACAACCCGAAGTATTGATGAACTTCGACAAGGAAGTAATGGCCTTATATGATATACAGGCAGCATCGGTTTTATCTGAGCTTAACTCATTTTCAAATGTGGTTTCTACCGGTATAAAACTGAAGCAGGGTACCGACGAATACGATATTCAGTTAAGGACAGAAAAGCCCGTAGAACAACCCGAACGAAATTTGAACGATTTGAAGAAACTTTCCGTAAAGGGAAGGAATGAGGCATTGTTTGAGTTGCAGCAGATTACATCCTTTCAATTCACGGATGGTGTGCCGGCCATTAAACGCATTAATCAGTCGAAACAACTCGATGTAACTTATAGTTTTATCCGACAGGTATTGGATGATAAGGACCTGCTGGCAGTATCGCGACTCGAAGTGGAAAATCTGTTAAGTAATGTTGTTATGCCTTCGGGGATAACCGCGGAAATCGAACATGAAGAGCAGGACCTGAGCGATTTTAAATTCCTGATACTTGCCGCACTGGTACTCATCTACATGATCCTTGCGTCGGTATTTGAATCTTTCACGCGTCCGGTGGTAATTCTGTTCGCAATACCCCTGGCAGCCATCGGATCGCTGTTGGCACTCATCCTTACCGGAAATTCCCTTCTCAATGCCAATACCCTTACCGGACTGGTAATTCTGATCGGTATTGTAGTAAACAATGGCATTATATTGCTCGATTATGCCGGTGTACTTAACAAACAGGGTTACCGGCATTCACGGTCGCTTATGATGGCCGGTTTGGCCAGGGTGCGGCCAATTCTTATCACCTCAGTCACTACCATCATAGCACTGATACCTTTGGCTATGGGTAAGGCCGAGTATGTAACCGAGGTTGGTGCTCCATTTGCCATTACCATTATAGGTGGTCTCGGCCTGAGTACCTTACTGACCCTGGTATTTATTCCTACCCTTAATACGGGTATAAACAATGCCATACATTGGATGGGTGCATTGTCATGGGCTAAGAAAATTCTTATACTGGCTGTCTACCTGTCACTGGGTTATCTCATATATACAGGCGTTGACACGCTGGTTTGGAAGATCATAGACTTTCTGTTGCTGATTATTCTCACACCGGCAACACTTTATTTTGTGCAAAACAGTCTGCGAAAGGCAAATGAAAAGCTTATCGATGAAAGTCAACCGCTGCACATACGGGTCAGAAACCTGGTAAAAATATACGACCGCGACAGCAGGTTTGTCCGGGAATGGAAATCGGGCCTTGCCATACGGCGGCGGATGGGAATACAACGAACCTATACCAAACCGGCCGATTTCGATTACCTGGTATGGCAACTTCCCCTGATCGGCTTTGTTGTATATTTTGTTTATTTCTTTCTCGAAAAGGGATTCTGGTTTTTTATACTGCCGGTTGGGTTGTACCTGATGGTATTATCAGCTGTTGCACCGGTGCAGAAATATACCTCGGACCTGTTACACGGGGGTAGCGGAAAGTGGTACACCCGGTTGGCCCAATGGTTGTATACTTTTCTGTTTTGGGGCTTACCCGCGGTTTTCATGATACTATTCTATTTAAAGTATAAACTGATTGGGCTGGTCATTCCCGCAGCATTGTTGTGGTATGTGCTGTTGATGATTAAGAAAACCGCCGACAGGTTAAATCAGGAGAAGGTCAACATCAACCGCTTACAGGGCAGATTCATCGGGCTCCGGAAGGCTTATTACAAGCTGGTGATGTGGATACCGCTGATTGGAACAAAGAAAAAGCCGTTTAAAGCCCTTAAAGGTGTTTCGTTTACCATCGACCATGGTATGTTTGGATTGCTGGGTCCCAATGGTGCCGGCAAATCCACACTGATGCGCATTATATGTGGCATACTCGAACCCAGCTATGGTCAGATTACCATTAATGAATGGGATACCCGAACCAAACGCGAAGAATTACAGGGACTGATTGGCTACCTGCCGCAGGAATTTGGGATGTACGAAAACCTGACTGCCTGGGAATTTCTGAATTACATGGCTGTGCTGAAAAAAATATACCGGCGCGAACAACGTGATGCACGTATTACCTATGTGCTCAATGCCGTGCACATGACAGCTCATCAGCACGAGAAGATCGGCTCGTTTTCAGGCGGTATGAAGCAAAGGATTGGAATTGCGCAGATTCTGCTGCATTTGCCCCGTATATTGGTGGTGGATGAACCAACAGCCGGACTCGATCCACGCGAACGCATACGTTTCCGTAACCTGCTTGTTGAGCTGAGCCGCGACCGGATTGTTGTTTTTTCCACCCATATCATCGAAGATGTCGCCAGCTCATGTAATCAGGTGGGCGTGGTGCGCAGCGGCGAGCTGGTGTACCTGGGCGAGCCGGTTCATATGGCACGCAAAGCCGAAGGTAAGGTATGGATGGTGGACATGAATATGACAACTTTTGAGTCCTTCAGGGAACAGTATGTTATTGTTCACCATATGCGCGATGGCGATAACATAAGGGTTCGTTGCCTGGCCGATAGTTCTCCGGTTCAGGGAGCAAGGCCTGTAAAGGCAAATCTCGAAGATGCTTACCTTTCCCTGTTAGGCAATGAACAATGAACAATGAACAATGAACAATTAACAATTAACAATGAAGGAATGAAACTTAGCGAACGCATAGGGCTTCTATTTAACACAGCTTCCGTTAACCTGAAAATCATTTTCTCAGGAAAGTTTGTTTACTTTCTCATCTCAGCATTGTTATTCTTCATGGTTGTTGTAACCATTATGGTATTGCAGGACAACGCTTCTGTTATCGATGATATATATGACCTGTTGCTTTTACCGGGTATTCTGGTAATGTTTTATCCTGTTCTATACAACATTCAGAATGATAAAGATGCCCGTATGCTGGAGATTATTTTTGGTGTTCCCAATTACCGGTATAAAGTATATATCCTGAGATTCTTTCTGTCGGTATTGCTGTTGTTTTGCTTATTATTGGTCATGGCCGCCATATCATGGTTTTCGGTGGTACGGATACCTGTACTTTTTATGGTGATTCAACTTATGAGTCCGCTTTTTTTCCTGGCCTGCTTATCCTTTTTGTTTACAACCATTGTCCGGAACGGAAATGGTGCAGCTGTTGCCGTAATTGTAGTATGCCTGCTTTTTTTTATGATGAACGAACCGCTGGCCAACAGCAAATGGAACCTGTTTCTGAATCCTTATAATACACCGATTGACATGAGCCTTTCGGTATGGCAGAATGTGGTCAAACAAAACAGGCTGATTCTAGGGATTGGCTCAATGATAGCGCTGCTTTGGGGCCTAATCAACTTGCAACATCGCGAGCGATTTGTGTAAATGGTATGTTTACAGCGCATACATAACACCCAACCGGAAACCAGACTCCCATACTTTTTGAGGGTATTTTTCAGCGGTAAAAGGTATAAAAGCATGTGTTTTGGCATAAGGGTTAACATACACCATGATGCCTTTCTTAAAGGTATATTGAAGTCCCAGGCCCAGCACCCACCCAAGTCCGGTTTGGCTGTCGACTTGGCTTGAACCTGAAATATCCATATCAATCAGCATTCCTCCATTAACAAATCCGTACCGCAGGATGGTGGCGCGTAGGGTAACCGGAATCTCGAGAATAGACAATGAATATTCTTTGGTTTCATTGTCGTAGGTGGGTGGAAGATTGGGGGTGACGGTATACCGGTGTCTGACAAAGCCAACACCCGATTCAAAGTTGAGCCACCGATTCAGTGCCAATACACTGTTAACACCCAGCGAAAAGTAGTTTTTACCGTTATAGTAAGGTGTGCCATCCAGTTCATCCGATCGGAAAATATCATTTTCACCAAATCCGGCATAATAGAGACCTATAAAAAAGTGGTCAGCATCAGACGATTCATTTCCCTGGGCAAAAACAGAACATCCGGTTATAACCAGTGAGAGTAACACTAATTTGATTTTTTTCATAACAAAGTATTGGCGTTCTGAGTAAGGACGGAGTTTGAACCTGAATGGTTGCGTAAAACGCAATCAGTTGTCGAAATTAACTTCTTTGAAGTCGGCCGCATCCATTGCTTTTTTCCGGTAAATGCGCCGGTTTTGTTTGTCGCCGTTGGCCTCGCTGATCCGGCTTAGCCCAAAATAGCCATATGCTGCAAATTCGTCACCATATTCGCCAAAGGGTGCTAATTCTTTAAGCCCTTTGTTGTACCAGGCTTGAGCCTGTTTCAGGTTTTG
>JAFGVG010000116.1 GCA_016938095.1 Bacteroidales bacterium | reverse complement strand
TTACTGCTGAATGATTGTTGTTCTTCAGTTGTTCCCTGTAAAGGGTAACCGCACTTCGCGCAAAAGCGGTCAGCATCATTGTACGGTTCGTGACAGCAATAGCACCGTTGTGCCGAATTTAACTGGTTTTCCATGATTTAATATATTAACTGTTAATGATCCGATACTGCTTAACCTGATTTCCCCATGCAACTTATGCCAGATCCCAACTTTACAATTATACGTAAATCAGATTTCAGGTTTCATTTTTATGGAAATTTGTAACCGGGTATATGCCAATATTCACAAACAGTAAGAATATTACACCTAAGCCATGACAATCGTCGTTTACCGGTAACAACACTTATTTTACCGATTACTTGTTCGCCAGCTTGTTAACAATTGTTACATTTGTTTGCATTATCATTTCAGGAGGAGATAAATCATGGAAAGTAAATCAAAAGAACAAAGGATTCGGGATCACAGACTATTGCTCGGCGTAGCCATTATTTTTGTGGGCCTTTTGTTAATGGCCAATAATTTCGGATGGCTCGACTATGAAATCCGCAGGTATATTTTTCGCTGGGAAGTTGTCCTCATTGGTCTCGGCATCGTATTTATTGCTGGCCAGCATCACCGTTCCACCGGAATTGTGTTACTCGTAATCGGCGGGGTTTTTTATCTCCGCGAATTCCTGCACCTTGATTTTAATTTCTGGCAGATATTCTGGCCCGGAATGCTCATCCTGGCAGGTATCCTGGTTTTATTCCGGCATGTCCTCGATAAGGACCCGGAACTCCAAAACCACGTGCTTACCGGCGAACATTTTATTGATGAAATAGCCGTTTTCGGTGGTGGTGACCGTGTGGTTACCTCGCAGGAGTTTAAAGGCGGAAAGATTACCACCATTTTCGGCGGTCTGAACTATAACATGCTGAAAGCCAAACTTGCCCCCGGTGATAACTATATCGACGTTTTCTGCCTTTTTGGCGGCATGAAATTAGTCGTTCCCGAAGACTGGACGGTAAAAATAAGGGTGATGTCGCTTTTTGGCGGTTTCAGCGATAAACACAGGTACCGGATAACTGAAAGCAATAACGATCAGTCAGCTCAACTCGTCATTAAAGGTGTTGCCATATTTGGCGGTGGCGAAATAAAAAGCTTCTTCGACTAACATGACCCCTTGCGAGCCATGCAAAACCCTATACTGAACAACCGTAAAACATCATTCTATTACCTGGGTATCTGGGGTATCGTAGTATGTCTTCATGTATTCCTGCTTGTTTTTTCAGGCAACATATTCCTTACCACTGCCATTGCCGACTCGGTAATTGTCAACCTGTTGTTCTGTGCCATTGGCCTGGGTTTGTGGTTTCCTATTTTCTTCTCCCACAGTGAAAATGAAAAAATCATCGGCACCATCATTAACAACCTGGTGGGCGGTATTGTCACCATCAGCTTATGGCTGGGCTTCAGCTATTTTATGCTGGTATCCATGTATCATAACGATCATGAATATATCGCTTTCCTGAAAAATTCATTGCCCTGGCGGGCCGGTATAGGTTTTCTTTATTACGAAGTGCTGATCCTGGTTTATCACCTGATCATCTTCCACAAAAACAACCAGGAAAATCAATTGAAGGAGTCAGAACTAAAAGCATTGGTCAAAGAATCGGAACTCAATTCACTCAAGTCGCAGATCAATCCACACTTTCTTTTCAACAGCCTCAACTCAATCAGCTCCCTGACCATGATTGAGCCTGCCAAAGCACAGGAAATGATCATCAAACTATCGCTGTTTCTGCGTTATACCACTTCCAACAAAGATGAAAAACTGACCACCCTCGAAGAAGAAATGGGTAATATCAATCGGTACCTCGATATTGAAAAGATCCGGTTTGGCAAACGCCTGACCGTAAAACAACAGGTTCCCGAGCCCTGCCGAAAGCTGAAACTGCCGGGACTGATCCTCCAGCCGTTGGTAGAAAATGCCATAAAATATGGCGTTTACGAAAGTATCGATGAATCAGTTATCGAAATCAACTGTTCCTGTAATTCCACCATGCTCAGCATCTGCATTTGCAACGAGTGGGATTCCGATTACCAGGTCAGCAAAGGGGAAGGCATCGGACTTAAGAATATCAAAAGCCGGCTCCGGCTGCTATACAACCGCGACGACCTGCTGCTGATCAGAAAAAATGAACACCTTTTTGAAGTAAATATTTTATTCCCGCAATCGTAAAATACCATGGAAGCATTTAAAGCCCTGATTATCGACGACGAGCAACTGGCCCGTGAGCTGATTAAAAACTACCTGAAAGACTTTTCCGGAATTCAGCTGATTGGTGAATGTGAGAACGGGTTTGAAGGAGCACGGCTCATTGCCGAATTAAAGCCCGACCTGGTTTTTCTGGATATCCAGATGCCCAAACTGAATGGATTTGAAATGCTCGAACTGGTGGACGATCCCCCTGAAATCATATTCATTACGGCTCACAACGATTTTGCCATTAAGGCCTTTGAAATGAACGCCGTGGATTACCTGTTGAAGCCCTATTCAAAGGAACGGCTGTTGGCGGCAATTGATAAAGCAACTGAACGATTGAAAGCAGGTCAACAAAAAGACGAAACCATACGCGAAATGATTCATCAACCGCTTACGGAAACGCTCGAACGCATTGTGGTGAAATCGGGTTCCAAAATCAGGGTGATACCGGTAGATAAAATTATTTACCTTGAGGCACAGGATGACTATATCATGATCTACACCGAAGATGGTAAACATCTCAAACAGGGCACCATGAAACATTATGAAGATCATCTCGATCATTCAGCATTCATCAGGGTGCACCGTTCATATATCGTCCGTGTTGACCAGGTAGTGCAGATTGAACCTTATACCAAGGAAACCTACATGCTGAAACTTAAAACCGGTACAAGCCTTAAAGTAAGCCGTAACGGGTTGAAAAACCTCAGGGACAAGCTCGATTTCTGATAATTTCCATCAGGCATTCTAACGCTTAAACAAGGCAGCAAGCTTCAGCGCCAGATCAAGAAATACAATCCTGCCACTGGCATTGCGTTCAATATCTGCAATGGCCTTGTTGAGCTCACCTGTAAAAGTAATAATGTTGTTACCTGTAACAAAGGGGGCAAAATTGGGTATAAACTCCTTTTCCTTCCCGGCCATAAAAACAATATCGCGTTGATCGAAATGCAAAGCAAGGCTTTCGCGGATTACCCGCAATCCGTATTCCAAAAACGATTTTTGTTTTTCCCGGTTCAGGGTGGCCAGTTCTTCGGCATGTTTAACCAGTTCCGGGATATTGGATTTAAAACAACTACGCATCAGGTCTCTGAACCGGGCAAAGTTGTAATCCTCCTCTTCTGTTTCTTCAGCAATTTCAATGGCCCTGAGATAACTGCCATCAGCCAGCCTTGCTATTTCAGCAGCCTGATCTCCCGAAAGGCCTTTTTGCTGCATTAATGCATCTTTCAGATCGCTCTCGCTTATCCGCGGCACTTTAACCGAAAGACAACGCGACCTTATGGTGGTAAGCAACGCCTCGGGATTTTCACTAACCAGCATGAAAACGGTAAGTGGCGGTGGCTCTTCAAGCAATTTCAACAACTTGTTGCCTGCCTGATCATTCATTTTTTCGGGCTGCCAGATAATGACCACCTTGTAATCCGATTCGAATGCTTTAAGCGACATTTTGGCTGTCAGTCGTTTGCTCTCTTCAGTACTGATCACGCCCTGCTTATTCTCCAGTTCGATATGACTGTACCATTGGGTAAGACTTCCATAGGCATTGGCATTGAGAAAAGTGCGCCAATCGGCCATAAAATCATCACTGGTAACTCCGTCTTTATCCACCGAACGCGACCGGTTCACAGGAAATACAAAATGAAGATCAGGATGTATATACTTACCGGTTTTGTTACAACTGGCACAGCTGCCACATGCATCCTTTTCGCCACGGTTAGTGCATAAGATATACCCGGCAAAGGCAAGTGCCAGGGGTAAGGCGCCTGACCCCTCGGGACCAAAAAACAACCAGGCATGACTTACCCTGTTCTCCCTGACGGTTTTGATTAACCTGTTTTTTAACCCTTCGTGGCCAACGACATCTCTGAAAAACATGATGATGAAAATGAGGTAAAGCTTTTCAAAATAAGCAATTGCCAAAGGTAAATAAAAATACTTTTTTATCTTTGTTCTTTATTAACTCAACAATATACCTACATGCAAACAATAGATAATTTCAGCTTTAAAGGTAAAAAAGCAATTGTAAGGGTCGACTTCAATGTTCCGCTCAACAAGCAGACATTTGAAGTTACCGACGATACCCGCATCAGAGGCGCCTTATCCACTATTAAAAAAATCATTGGTGATGGCGGTTCTGCCATCCTGATGTCGCACCTGGGAAGACCCGATGGAAAGGTACAGGATAAATATTCGCTGAAACATGTTGTGCCTGCCGTTGAAAAGGTTGTTGGTTTAACAATTAAATTTGCAGGCGACTGCATGGGTGATAACGTCAAACAAATGGCTGCTGCGCTGAACCCCGGCGAAATACTTTTACTCGAAAACCTCCGGTTTTACGAAGAAGAAGAAGGAAAACCCTATTCTTTGGCCGAAGATTCCACCGATGAACAGAAAAAAGCCGCCAAAATTAAGGTTAAGGAAAGCCAGAAAAACTTCGTGAAACAACTGGCAAGTTATGCCGACTGTTACGTAAACGATGCCTTTGGAACGGCGCACCGTGCACATGCCTCAACAGCGCTGATAGCCGACCTGTTTCCGGATGATAATAAAATGTTTGGTTACCTTATCCTGGCTGAACTTAACGCCATGGATAAAGTGTTGAAAGCTGCCGGCAAGCCCTTTACCGCCATCATGGGCGGGGCTAAGGTTTCGGATAAAATTCAGGTTATCGAAAACCTGCTCCCGCGCATCGATAACCTTATCATCGGAGGCGGTATGACTTATACTTTCATCAAAGCCCAGGGCGGAAAAATTGGCAACTCGCTTTGTGAAACCGATAAACTCGATCTTGCCCTTAGCATTCTCGAGAAAGCCAAAAATAACAATGTAAAGGTTTACCTGCCGGTTGACGCGGTAAACGCCGATAAATTCGATGCCGAAGCCGTAACGGGAAAATCGCGTGTTAATGAAACTCCCGACGGCTGGATGGGCCTCGATATCGGTGATGAAACCATTAAAATCTTTTCGGAAGTCATCGGCAAATCAAGTACCATATTGTGGAACGGTCCCATGGGTGTTTTTGAAATGCCCAAATTTGCCGCAGGAACCTCTGCCATAGCAAAAGCCATTGCCGAAGCCACTGCCAAAGGAGCTTTCAGCCTTATCGGAGGCGGCGATTCCGTAGCGGCCATCAATAAGAATAAACTGGCCGACAAGGTAAGCTATGTTTCAACCGGAGGCGGTGCCATGCTCGAATACATCGAAGGGAAGGATCTTCCTGGTATCAAGGCCATACGTAAATAGTATAGCCAACCCT
>JAFGVG010000012.1 GCA_016938095.1 Bacteroidales bacterium | reverse complement strand
TTCGACACGGTTAATCACATCCAGTAATTCCGATTTCAGGTAATCAATTTCATCCGTCATGGATCCGGTGGCATCCACCACAAAAAGTACATCGGCAACGGGCTCATTGGTTTCCCCTGTGGCCAGAATCACTTCGTTTATGCCATTGGCATGTTCTTTGGGATCGACAATGTTAATTTCCTCGCTGTTAAAACGCACCACAGCGGTTACACTACCGGTGCTACCCCCGTTCATGTTGCCCCACAATACGGCACTTCCTTCGTTGTCGGTAAGCGCCTTCCACAGCGTTTCCCCCTGCAGGTTGCGCAGTTCAATTTCGCAATCGGCAACCGGTTTCGAGGCTATGTTTTTCGCCAGAAAGGAATACCGGTTAGTGGGGTAAAATTTCCAGTTCTCCTGTGCGGTATTGAATTCAGGGTTTTGTTCCAGGTTTAACCAGAAGTCCCATTCGAGCAAGTCGTTCCATTCGGCTGCGGTAATCTGTCCGGGATCAACGTTTATGGGATCCTGGTTTCCGGAACCGTTTCCGGAAGACCCTCCCCCATAGGCGGCGCCTGCACCGCCATCCAAACCATATGCATACTCACCTGTTTTTTCGCTGTCAGCGGAACCACCGCCGTCATCTTCGGTGCATCTGATGGCTATCAGGGCAAAAAGCACTGCCCCTGCTAATAATAAGGTCTTTTTCATAATTGCGGGTATTAGTAATAATTGGTTTGCTTATGAAAGAGACCTTAACGTTTAAAAAGGTTGCGTATGGCTGTATTTTTTATGACTGTCCCTTCCGATTCTGTCAGGGCGTAATTACCGGCTCCGGCAGGTCCGGCATTTATCACAATGGTATGGCCGATATGGTCCATTCCAATGCCCTCGTGAATATGTCCGGTAAAGCACATGAGGGGTTGGTGCCTTTCAATAAACTGCCTGATCATTTTGCTTCCCACATGCACCCCTGGTGAAACCTGGTCGTTGAGCGTGCCGTAGGGTGGCTGATGGGTGACCAGTATCAGCGGAAGGTCGGGCGGTAATTCGAGATCGCCGAGCAGTATTTCGTATTCTTCTTCGGTGTATTCATTGGGCGTTTTCCCGGGACAGGGCAGCGAACCGCTCAGTCCGGCAAATGCATATTGCCCATAGCTGACCACATTGGCGTTCAGCGACATTTTCTCTGCCTGTAAAAACAATTCTACCTGGGGGTAATCGCAATTGCCCGATACTGCCAGTATTTGCGGATTCATTTGTCGCAACGTATCTATGATTCCTGCAATTTCAGTACCCCTGCCAAAATGCGTAATGTCGCCGACCAGCAACACCAGGTCGGCAGTCCGGATATGTTCGGCCAGCAGTGGCAGCGTTTTTGTTTTTCCGTGCAGGTCAGCGAGGGCAATGATTTTCATGGCTTACCTTTTTAGTAAGGATCTACATCAAGGGTTATGTGCACTTGCCTAAAGTCCGGTATGGCATTTAATTCGTGAACACATTCCGCGAGCTGTTGCTTTACCCGGGCAAGCCGCTTCCCATGTTGAATTTTAACCAGCAGTCGTTTCAGGTGGTAGTTCTGTATACGGCTAACCAGCGGGTATTCGGGACCCATAACCTTTTCGCCAAGCACCTCTTTCAGTTTTACGGCCAGTTGAGCGGCCGCGCTATCCACCACTTCTTTTTGCCGGTGTTTGAGCATAACTTCCACCAACCGGCTGAAAGGGGGATAGCCGAATTTTTTGCGTTCGGCAACCTGGTCGTTGTACATGGCGATATAGTTATTGTCCACTACATACCCGATAATGGGATGGTTATGGTCGGATCCCTGGATGATCACTTTTCCGCGACTGTTTTTGCGTCCGGCCCTGCCGCTTACCTGGGCCATCAGCTGGTAGCTGCGTTCGTGCGCCCTGAAATCGGGGTAACTGAGCATGGTATCGGCATTCATAATGCCCACCAGCCGAACATTGTCGAAGTCGAGCCCCTTTGAAACCATTTGCGTACCCACCAGTATATCCGAGGCTTTTGCCTCAAAACGTGCGATGAGCATTTCGTATGCTTTACGGCTACGTACCGCATCGAGGTCGAGTCGTTCTATTCGGGCCTGCGGAAAGAACAGCGCAAGGTCTTCTTCAATTTTCTCGGTGCCAAATCCGCGCATTTTAAGGGTCCCCTGTTTACAAACAGGGCATACAGGTGGAACAGGCATGCTGTACCCGCAATAGTGGCAATACAGGCGGTTGTCCTTTTTATGGTAGGTAAGGCTTACATCGCAGTGTTTACATCGCGGCACTTCGCCACATTGCTCACATTCGAGAAACAGCGAAAAGCCCCGCCGGTTTTGAAAAAGAATAACCTGCTCGTGATTACCCAGCGCCTCTTCAATTTGCTGCAACAGAGCCGGTGAGAAATGCGACTGCATTTGTTTGCGACGCCTGAGTTCGCGTGTGTTTTCCACTGTTATTTCCGGAAGCTGAAGCTGCAGATATCGTTCGTTGAGTTCAACCAGCCTGTACTTACCCGAAATGCAGTTGTAATAAGTTTCAATGGCAGGGGTGGCTGTGCCCAGCAATACTTTGGCCTGGTGCTGACTGGCCATTACAATGGCAGTATCGCGAGCATGGTAACGCGGGGCCGGGTCGAATTGCTTGTAGGTGTTTTCGTGCTCCTCATCCACAATAATCAGTCCTGGGTTCTTAAAGGGCAGAAATATGGCCGATCGTACGCCCAGCACTATGTGCACATCGTTGTCGAGGTCGTTGCCAAACGCCAGCATCCGGTTCCAGGTTTTTATGCGTTCCGAAACGCTGTATTTCGAATGGTAAACATCCACCTTTTGACCGAAAACACTTTTCAGCCGGTTGATGATCTGCGTGGTAAGGGCAATTTCGGGGAGGAGGTAAAGCACCTGCTGATGCTTTTCAATGGCCTCCTGTATCAGGTGAATGTATATTTCGGTTTTGCCGCTTGATGTAACGCCATGCAGCAGGGCAACATCGGTTTCTTCAAAGGCGTGCTTTATTTCATCGAGTGCCTGTTGCTGCGCAGGGTTCAGCACCGATGGCGTTTTAGTGGACTGCGGGGTTGATGTTTTTGTCCGCGTTTTGCGTTCGAGTTTCAGGCTGAGGGGGAGTGCAGCTTTGAACACTTCGCCCTGCGCGCAAAGGTAATACTCACTGATCCAGGTCCACAGTCGAAATTGCGATTCGAGTACCACCGGCTCGGGGTCGATTACCGAAAGCACTTCTTTTATTTCAATGCCGGCCGGAGCCTGACTATGCAGTTTGGATACCAGGGCAATGTACACTTTTTTTTTGCCGAAAGGCACCAGCACGCGCATGCCTGGCTGCAGGCCTTCTGCCAATGCCGGACTTACGGCATAGGTAAAGGTACCCGGTAATGGTAGCGGAAGAAGTACATCGGTATAAAAGGCAGGTGGCATAAGCTTACGGGCATCCGTTAGCAAACGGGCAACTTAACAGGAAAACACATCCTCTTTTGGCAATTTCACCAAAAGTTATTGACTGGTTGTTATACCAGTTCTTCTGCCAGTTTCAGCAGGTCGCGGTCAACATCCTTGTGCAGCTTAATCGATTTGCTCAGCGGAACATAGGCAACTTCGTTGTTGACAATGCCAATCATAATACTTTTCTGATCGTCGAGCAGGGCTTCGATGGCAGCGGATCCCATACGGCTGGCTGTAATACGGTCGTATGCCGACGGTGAACCACCCCGTTGAATATGACCCAATATGGAAGTACGGATACTCAGGTTGGGAAATTCTTCCTGAATGCGTTTGGCAATGGTTATGGCGCCGCCTTCCTCATCGCCTTCGGCGACAATGATGATGCTCGACTTTTTATGTGCGGCTCTTTCGGCCAGGTACTTCCTTAGCTTGCCAAGCTGTCCCTTTTCTTCGGGTACCAGAATGCCTTCGGCGCCACAGGCAATACCTGTGCTCAACGCCAGGAAACCGGCGTTCCGGCCCATAACTTCAACAAAAAAGATACGGCCGTGCGATGAAGCGGTATCCCTGATTTTGTCCACTGCTTCAACCGCCGTGGAAATAGCTGTATCGTATCCGATGGTAACGTCGGTGCCATACAGGTCATTGTCAATGGTTCCGGGTATGCCGATAAACGGTATATCAAATTCCTTCGACATAATGCTGGCACCGGTAAACGAGCCATCGCCGCCAATAACGATCACAGCCTGTATGCCGAACCGTTGCAGTTGGTCATAGGCTTTTTTTCGACCTTCGTATTCCATAAATTCCATACAACGTGCGGTTTGCAGTATGGTACCCCCTTTTTGTATAATACCACTTACCGAGGTCGGAGGAAGCGGAATGATATCCCCGTCAATCATACCCTGGTATCCCCGGTTAATGCCAAAAACTTCGAGCCCGTGATGGCTTCCGGCGCGCACCACAGCCCTTATGGCAGCATTCATGCCGGGGGCATCTCCGCCCGAGGTGAGAACACCTATCTTTTTAATTTCTTCCATTGTAAAAGCGTTATTAAAATTAAACGGGTATAATAGCTTGTTAGGGCTCAAATTTAATGATTCCGGCGGAGTATCATTTGGGTGTTTAAACATTTTTTTTTGAGTTATACTTCGTCCTCATTTCAGCAAAATTTAGTTGTTAAAATTTGCCTTTTGGGCGAATTCCGGAATATTCCCCGACAAAACAAGTCACCACCCTACTTTTTCAGGTTTAGATGCTTATAAAATTAAAATTCTTCAGTAAATTAGATACGAAACCCTGAATAATTTATGACCACCAAACCAACATACGATGAACTGCTTAAGGAAGTAGCACAGCTTAAAAAGCAACTGGAAGAGAAACAGCAGTCGGAAGAAATTGAAAACTTTTTTAACTGCGCTATTGATTTGTTATGCATTGCCACTACCGATGGGTATTTTGAACGACTCAACCAGGAATGGCATCATTTACTGGGTTATACACTCGATGAGTTAGAAGGCAAACGATTCCTCGATTTTGTGCACCCTGACGATGTGGCATCCACACTGCAGGTTATGTCGCAACTTGCAGGCAATGATAAAG
>JAFGVG010000115.1 GCA_016938095.1 Bacteroidales bacterium | reverse complement strand
GACAAAGTTATCAGCAGGTGCAAGCACAACCAGACTAAAATTGTTGCAGGAGGACCGCTCTTCACCCAGGATTATGAGTTTTATCCACAAATAGATCATTTTGTGCTGAATGAAGCTGAAATTACATTGGCACCTTTCCTGCAAGATATTGAAGCAGGAAGAACGCTGCAGCGGATTTATCGCACCGATGAGTTTGCCTGCATGGAGGATTCGCCGGTACCTGATTATCACCTGCTAGACCTCAAAAGTTATGCCTCCATGAGTCTGCAGATTACCCGGGGATGTCCGTTTAACTGCGACTTTTGCGAAATCACCTCCCTACTGGGTCATAAGGTAAGAATGAAAAGCACCGAACAGGTATTGCATGAACTTGACACATTGTATAAGCTTAACTGGCATGGGACAGTATCGGTGGTTGATGACAATTTCATTGGCAAAAAGCATGAAATTAAAAAAAGTCTTTTGCCTGCTTTGAAGCAATGGATGCAGGACCATAAATATCCGTTTTTGTTCACCAGCCAGGTTTCGATTAACCTGGCAGATGATGAAGAACTGCTTTCAGAAATGGTCAAAGCGGGCTTTGGTTCTGCCTTTATTGGCATTGAAACACCCGATGAAGTTTCGTTACATAGCTGCCAAAAGGTTCAGAACGAAAACAGGGACCTGCTTCAAAGCGTCAAAAAGATACAACATGCGGGAATTGATGTTTCGGCTGGCTTTATTGTAGGCTTCGACAGCGACACCCCAACCATATTTGCCCGGCAAACAGCGTTTATTCAGCAAAGCGGCATTGTTTCAGCAATGGTTGGATTATTAAACGCCCCAAGGAACACCAAGCTTTACAGAAGGCTTGAAGCTGAAAACAGACTCACTGTGGATGCCACCGGAAGCAATACCGATGGCTCCATGAACTTTATTCCGGCCATGGATGAACATGTGCTGCAAGATGGCTATAAATCTATTATCCAAGGTATATATGCCATTAAACCTTATTATCAGCGTTTACGCATGTTTCTGCAAAACTATCATCCAAGCAAATCAAAACCAAAAAAAGTTGCATTTGCAGGAATAATAGGCTTCATCAGGTCAATGATTGTTATCGGTATGATCAATCCGGGAAGACGCGAATATTGGAAAATGCTGTTTTGGACGCTTTTAAAAAAGCCCGAACTGTTCATGGACTCCATGACCTATGTAGTATATGGCTACCATTACCGAACGGTATACGGACTAAGGAATGCACGGAAAGGCTATGATGACTGAGAAACATACAATACCACTAATCCCCGAAACACGTACCCACCCTGCGCGCACTTTTAATCCATTGGTGGTCTTTGGGTACTTTTTTGGTAATGCCTACCACTTCTTCGAGCGGCACCGTAATAATCCGGTTCTTATTCAGTGCAATCATAACACCATATACCTCTTTTCTGAGGCATTTGGCACAGGCTGTCCCCAAGCGGGTAGCCAACAACCTGTCGGCCGCCGAAGGAACCCCGCCCCGCTGGAGGTGTCCTAAAATGGTAACCCTGGCTTCGAGTTTGGTTAATTCCTGAAGTCGATTCGCCAACCTTATGGTATTGGAAGTGTTCAGGATATCCATCTCAGCCTTTTCCTGCTTTAGCTTCAACAGACTCTTATCGTCTTTGGCGGTTTCTATACGCTTTTTGAGTTCGGCATAGGTCTCTCTGAAATCGTGCGAAATGGCCCCCTCGGCAATGGCAACAATGGAAAACGACTTACCCTGTTCCTTGCGTTCGAGAATGGAACGGGCAATTACGTCGGTCTTATATGGAATTTCAGGGATCAGTATTACATCGGCTCCACCGGCAATACCGGCACCCAGTGCAAGCCATCCGGCCTTATGGCCCATTACCTCCACAATTATAATTCGATGGTGACTGCTTGCCGTACTGTGCAACCTGTCAATAGCTTCGGTAGCAATTCCCATAGCCGTATCGAAGCCAAAGGTAATATCGGTACCGGCAACATCGTTGTCGATGGTTTTGGGTAGGGTAATTACATTTAGCCCCTGTTTGGCCAGATGGTGGGCATTTTTTTGGGTACCATTGCCACCTATACAAACCAGGGCATCGAGTTTGTTTTTGTGGTAGTTTTTAACAATCACATCTGTCATGTCGGCTGTTTTACCATCGACATTCATACTGAAAGGCTTTTCACGCGAAGTACCCAGAATGGTTCCGCCCAAGGTAAGAATTCCCGAAAGCATAGTGTTGTCAAGCTTTACAAAGCGATTCTCCATAAGACCTTTGAACCCATCGCGGAAACCGATAATATTCATATCGTAATTGGAAATGGCAGCTTTGCCCAAAGCCCTTATGGCTGCGTTAGAACCCGGGGTGTCTCCTCCGGAAGTAAGTAATCCGATGTTTTTTTTCATTTTAACTATAAGTACATTTTCCCCTGATAAGCCATCAGACGATTGACAATAAATACAGGATTAAAACAATGCCGCCCGAAATAAGAATAAACGTAACAACCAGCGGAAGCACTGACAAAGGAATAAAAGTATCGTGTTTCAGCTGTCTGTCGTATCTTTTGTATTGCACAAAGGCCCAGAAAGCTATGATAACCCCCAGTGCCACCATAATAACCCCAACCAGTGAGGAGTAGCCTTTGGCAGAAGCGCCCGGCGATTCGAGCATTATGGCAATTTCTTTCAGGAACAACGAAAACTTAACAATAACAAAACCAAAACCCATTAAAGCAATGCTTGTCCTGATCCAGGCCAGGAAAGTTCTTTCGTTTGCCTGAAATTCCCTTGACTTGCCAAAGTCATTCTTTTTTACAGTTTCTGTCATGTCTTGAGCTGTTCCAATATTTCAGTTTCGTAATGTGGCTGCCAGCCTTTTCGGATTCAGTAAAAGCGAAAGTGCATCATTGATGTCGGCACAAAGAATCTGCGCATTCAGCAGGCTTTTCACAGACAATCCTTCGTTTTGCATTACAGCTATGCCCAGTGCTGCATTCTTAAGCATGAGGGCATCATTAACGCCATTGCCAATGGCTATCGATTTTGCTGCACCCAGTTGCTTCAGGTACTTATCCTTTTCAACATCCTGGTTTACTGAACCTATTATTTTAAGGTTGCAGGGGATGCCCTGTAGTTTAGTTGCCACATTGCCAAAAGTGTCTGCGGTAAGAACATGCAATACTACCTTATGGCTTAATATGTTGAGCATTTCGGTCACACCCTGAATTAGCTCCCCATCAATTGCCAGGGTCCCGTTATAATCGAGTACCAGGTTTTCAGCCATCAGACTGCCGTAACCGGGAATATCAATACTAATCACGCTCCATTGTTTGTACAAATATAATCTCTTTCGGTAATTATTTTTTCTGATGCGCATAAAGACGGAAGGTGATTTCATTTTTGCAGGTCGTTCATTTTTTCATACTTTTGCACGCTGTTATCAAAATGAAGATGTACAAAAAACGGTGTTGATCAAAGCAATTGATGACACAGCCAGGATGCATCTGTAAATACTTCTATTAGTGCAGCTACAACAGGAAATAAACAGGAGAAGAACATTTGCCATTATCTCGCACCCCGATGCGGGAAAAACCACACTTACCGAAAAGCTTCTGCTATTTGGAGGCGCTATACATGTTGCCGGCGCTGTTAAAAACAATAAAATCCGAAAAACGGCCACATCCGATTTTCTGGAAATAGAAAAACAACGCGGCATTTCGGTTGCCACATCGGTAATGACTTTCGAATACCAGGGATACAAGATCAATATATTGGACACTCCCGGGCACAAAGACTTTGCCGAAGACACTTTCCGTACACTAACAGCAGTGGACAGTGTAATTCTGGTGGTTGACAGCGCAAAAGGAGTTGAAGAGCAAACGCGCAAACTTATGGAAGTATGCCGCATGAGGGCCACACCGGTTATTGTGTTTATCAATAAACTCGACCGCGACGGTCGTGATCCTTTCGATTT
>JAFGVG010000114.1 GCA_016938095.1 Bacteroidales bacterium | reverse complement strand
GCCTTGGGATTTATTATTTCAATTCTTAAGGACTCCATATCGTATCATTTCTTACAAATTTACGAAAATCTATCCAAATTATAAATTACTTGATCGCATAGGCGTTTTCGGGCATGCGCCAAAACTAACTTATAAACCCACTTTGGGTGTGTTTGTTTGAATAGTTGTTTCTGGCTGTTTTTGTTGCTGATGCTCATCTCTGTTTCATGTTTAGGTGCACTTCGTGCTCCTCAATCCCAATTAGGATAAAGCCCTGAACAATGAAAAAATGAAGAAATGAAAGAATGAAAAAATGAAGAAATAAAGATATAATGGATTAAATAGACCTACTGACTGCAAGACTTACAAGACTCGAGGACTTAGAAGACCAGCAGACCAGCAGACTAGAAGACATCCAGCAACCGCTTCGACTCCGCTCAGCAACCCGGTCATTTATTAACACCCCACTGTTAATTATGGGAGCGCATTTTTATTTTAGAATAGCTACTTTTGAAAAAAATACAACATGGAGGAACTGGTGCAGGATAATATTGTATTGAAATTTGAAAATGCCTCAATATTTCAGGACGACCACCTGGTATTGTCCGATGTTAACTTTACCCTCGCCAAAGGCGAATTTGTTTACCTCATTGGCCGCGTCGGCAGCGGCAAGTCGAGTCTCATCAAAACCATCAATGCCGAAATGCCCCTGCAGAAAGGATCGGCCATGGTGGTGGGCTTTTCCCTCGAAAACCTGAAACCCCGCCAGGTGCCTTTGCTGCGTCGTAAGCTGGGCATCGTTTTTCAGGATTTTCAATTGCTGACCGACAGAACGGTATATGAAAACCTTTATTTTGTACTGCATGCCACGGGCTGGAAAGACAAGGCCCTGATCGACAAAACCATTAACGAGGTGCTGCAAAAGGTCGACCTGGAAAACAAGGGCTATAAAATGCCCCACCAGCTGTCGGGCGGCGAACAACAACGCGTGGTTATCGCCAGGGCGCTGCTCAACGATCCCGACATTATTCTGGCGGATGAGCCTACCGGAAACCTCGACCCCGATACGTCGGAATCGATAATGAACCTGCTGCGCGAGATCAGTGGCAGCGGCCGTTGTGTGCTGATGGCCACCCATAACTATACGCTGCTCAAAAAGTACCAGGCCCGCACCCTGAAATGCGAAAACGGCAAATTGGCGGAGGTGGAAGAAAGCGCTGAAATTGACTTTACCTCCTTCGCATAGAAATCCATGATGCCCATATCCCCAGTTGATCGGACAATGATGTCACGCATTGGCAAAGCTTTTAAGGCTTTCGGCATACTGATCCGCAATCCCTGGAAACTTAACCTGGTCATTGACGAAAACGATCAATGGGAAAGCCGTGTGCAACAGCAGTACAAACTGAAAAGTCTGCCGGTGATTCCTTTCGGAACATTTGTTCAGGGTCCGGTTGACGTTGAACCTTATGCCTTTCTCGATGGCGGTTCCCTGCCAACCGATCTGGCGCTGCTGAAATTGCTCGCCACACGAATTAACGGTTGTAAATATTTCGAAATTGGCACCTGGCGCGGCGAAAGCGTGGCAAATGTCGCTGCCGTGGCAGACATTTGTTATACCCTGAATCTTCCGGACAGCGAGCTGGCCACCCTATCCGGCGATGATAACCTGGTGGCTTCGCAACGCTTATTCAGCAATTCGCTGGCCAATGTAAAGCACCTGCAGGGCAATTCATCGACCTTTGATTTTGGAAGCCTTAACGTGAAATTTGACCTGGTTTTTATCGACGGAGATCACCATTACCCTGCCATTGTTAACGACACCAAGCAGGTGCTGCAGCATTTATGTCACCCCCATACCGTGGTAGTGTGGCACGATTATGGCTACAACCCCGAGAAACTGCGTTTCGAAATCATGGCGGCCATACTCGATGCCTGCCCGCCAGCCCTGCATCCATTCCTGTACCACGTTGAAAATACCAATTGCGCTATATTGATCCGCGAAAAATTCGCCACATCGGCTTTTGAAAAATACAAACACCCCGGTCATTACTTCTCGGTTCAGCTGAACCTTAAACCGCTTTAACCAACTTGTAAAAGATGCCTTTTATGAAAGTGCTCTTTCTTTCATCGTGGTTTCCAAGCAGGGTAGCACCGTTGAACGGCGATTTTGTTGAACGGCATGCACAAGCAGTGTCAGCGGTATGCGACAGTGCTGTGCTGCATGTGATTTCCGACGAAAACAAAAAGGAGAAAGGCTATGAGGTTTCGGTTGAAAAAAAGCAGCAGCTACCGGAGATCATCGTTTACTTCCGCAAGTGTGACTGCCCTTTAAAACCGTTGGCCCGTTTGTGCAATGCCTGGCGGTACCTGTGGGGATACCTGAAAGGATACTTTTATGTCAGGCGGCTTTGGGGAAAGCCCGATGTTGTGCATGCCAGCATTCTGTACCCCATTGTTTGGGTGGCCTGGCTGATGAAAAAGGTACTAGGCATTCCCTTTATAATTTCGGAACACTGGACCCTTTTCCTTGCTGACTCGCCGGCAGTGCCCAATGGATGGCTTATCAGGCGCATGACTGCTGCTGCATCCTTTCTTTCGCCGGTGTCGGTTAACCTGCAGCAGGCTTTGATACGCCATGGCTTCAGGGGCCATTTTGCGGTGGTTCCCAACGTGGTGGACACACAGCTTTTCAAGCCCGGAGGGGATCCTTTGCCCGGCAAACCGGTCCGGCTGCTCCATGTTTCGTCGATGAAGGAAGATCAGAAGAACATAACAGGTATGATCCGCACGCTGCACAAGCTCAGTCAGCTCCGGAACGACTTTGTCTTTACGTTTGCCGGTCCCTGTCTGCCGCATCAGCAGCAGCTGGTGGCTGACCTGGGCATTGCCCCGGGTAAAATAAGTTTTGCAGGCGAAGTGACGCATGCATCGGTGGCTGAACTTATGCAGCAGTCGCATGCATTGGTGCTCTTCAGCCGAACCGAAAATCTTCCCTGTGTGATTGCCGAAGCTTTTTCGTGCGGTTTGCCGGTAATATCGTCCGATGTAGGCGGGATAAGTGAATGGGTGAACGATAGCAACGGCATACTGGTGCCGTCGGAAGATGAAGAACGCCTGTTGCAGGCGCTGGTTTACATCATTGAACATCATGCTGAATACAGTCGTGATACACTAAGGCAGTACGCCGAGCTTCATTTCAGTCCCGGTGTTATTGCCGGCCAATTTGCCGGATTGTATAAACTGGCCGTAAATTCCTGAAGCGATGGTTGCCAAGATCATATCCACTTTTTTTACACGCTTTTTTATAGCGGCATCCAACCTGGCAATCGCCATTCTGCTTTCGCATTTCATTGGGGCAGCCGGCAGGGGAGAGCAAAGTCTGATCATCACCCTGGTATCGTTTATTCTTATCATTGCCGGTATCATTGGCTCGGCATCCATTTCGTACCTGGTTCCGCGCCGGCCTTTCATCACGCTTATCATTCCTGCTTACATTTGGGTGCTGCTGGTGACGGTTGCCTGCTTTGTGCTGTTGCCTGTTTTGAACCTGATTCCGGCGCAGTATATTACCGATGTCTGCCTGCTGAGTCTTATGTTATCGGTGCTGAATATCCACACCGCGGTGCTGATAGCACACCAGCGGATTAACGCGGCCAATCTGCCCGGTCTTATACAAAGCCTGGTCATTGTGCTTATGCTGGTGCTGTATTTCGCGGTGTTAAACGATCGGTCCATCCGTTCCTACATTGTTGCGCTGTATTGCGGATATGGGTTGGCCCTGGTGGTCAGCACGGTGATGATACGGCAGTATTTCAAGGTAAGCGGAAAGCTGAGTGCCGGCGATTGGTTTATAACAGCGCAAAAGCTGGCTTTGCTGGGACTATACAACCAGGTGGCTTTGTTTACGCAGTTGTTAAGTTTCAGGATAAGCTACTATATATTAAACGCCCATTTTGGCAGTACCGAGGTGGGTGTTTATTCCAATGCCGTGTCCATAGCCGAGTCGGTTTGGCTTATCGGACGCAGTATAGGGACCGTGCAACACTCGAAAATTGTGAATTCCACCGACAAGGGAGAATCGCTCAGGCTTACCACGCGACTGAACCGTATTAACCTGGCAGTTTCGGTGCTGGTAATAGCGGTGATGGCCTGTATTCCGGGCAGCTGGTATGGTTTTATCTTTGGCAGGGAGTTTACCCAGATAAACCGTATCATCTGGACACTCGGGCCGGGGATTGTATTCTTTGGCATTGTACTGGTGCTGGGTTATTACTTTTCGAGCACCGGAAGGCATTTGGTTAATGCCATTTCCAGTACAGCGGGTCTGGCGGTTACGCTTTTAATAGGCTTTATTGTCATTCCCCGGTGGGGAAGTTATGGTGCCGGGGTTACGGCAAGTGTTTCGTATGGTATTACAGCTGTTGTGGTGGGGTATTTTTACTGGCGGGAAAGGCGAGGGGTTAAGAGTAAGGCGTAGTTGCAAACTACGCCTAGCGCAGGGTAAATATTTTAAACACAAAGCGCACAAAGCGAAATCGACACATCTTGTCCCGCCTATGCGGGAAAGAACACCAAGAACCAGGCACACGAAGGAAAGTCCCGCCGATGGCGGGACTCTTGGTGTTCTTAAACTTAGTGGTCTTGGTGAAGCTTTCGCTTAGTGTACTTTGTGTTTAAAAAACGCTGCCGAGCCAAGCGAGGCAGCAGGCGTACCGCGTTATCCGAAAAAATGAATAGGGTATTGTGTTCTTTCCGGGTCATTATTACGAAAAGCTTTTCAAAACATTGCCATTGAAACGGAAATAACAGAATCAAAAAAATAACTTATACAAAACACAAAGGCTATGAAAACGAATTTTATAAAAGCCACCCAGGTACTTGTATTGTTGTTGGCGGTTATTGGCTTAACAACCATGCAGGCCAGCGGTTCGATGTTGAATCGCGAGAAAGCACAGCAGGATACTGCTTTTAAGGTATTCACCGGTAAAGTAATTGACCAGGC
>JAFGVG010000113.1 GCA_016938095.1 Bacteroidales bacterium | reverse complement strand
TCTGTGACGATTCCACGCAGTTCAAAAATGAACACATGGTTCAGGCAGTGCTATATGACCATATACATCCGCGATGTACGCTGGGTCAGTTCCTGCCAGGGAAAGGCATTGCTTTGTTCCCGGGAAGCACCATACCACATATTAACTATATCAGGCAATCCTTGGCCTCAGGTGGTTTGGGAACCAATATGCTTTTTACCGGCTATTACCGCAACTATCGCAAAGGATGGCATAACTGGGGGAAAAAGTCTTCACACCGGGCTTTTCGTCAACATGGTGAATTGCCAGTACGCCGCACGGCCAATGACCTGGAATATAGCAATGACGATCGCGTGGACTTTACGCATCCCTATGATAATCTGCATGCAGCCTGGTCGATGGGTACCAGTCACGATTTCTTCAGCAGTGCCGGATGTCAGGTGGTTGTAGGATATCCTTCGTGTAAACAAAGAAATGACCTGCCGGATACGGGACCCTGGGAAATTTTTAAAGAAAATGCCTATGGTATTGAACAGGAAGAATTCGACTATATGTTGCTAAATGGCAGGGATGCCGAAAAGGTGGCCTTATCAAATGGTCAAAGATTGATGTCGCGGTTGCGGTTCGGCTCAAAAGGTGAATGGGTGGGTAAGGTACAGCAAGAACTCAAAAGGCTAAACTACTATGAAAGCAGGAATACTCATACGCTTGACATAGCAACCCTTAAGGCTCTGCTAACCTTTCAGACAGCATATTTTGGAGAAGATGCCGATGATGGTATTGTGGGCCCAATCACCGCTGCTGCACTCGGAATAGATCTGCCCTTTGTTTGAATAATTCCAGGATAATTATTACTGATAAAAAACTGATTAACCATCATATAGCAATTAAAACCCAACCCTTATGGCAAGACAAATTATTACCCCAAAGGATCTTGAAAAGTCAGCATCAACCATGGCATCCAAAGATGCAGGCGATGCTACAACATCTGTTAAACGTGCTGAGGATTCCTTTACTGACAGGTTGCTTAAATACATTCCGGCAGAAGTGGTGGCCACATACGCTCTGGTAGAAGGAATTATTCATCAGACCGCAACTGAAGAAACACTTCACACTGTTTACTGGATTGTGTTCTTCCTTTTCTGGGCCTTTACACCTTTGTATTTGTGGAGGATTCAGCACGTATCCAAAGCTTTGCAGTTGGCCATATCGTTCCTGGCATTTTTCGTATGGGTATTTGCCCTTGGTGAGCCCTTTACATTTTTATCGTGGTATCAACCTATCTACGCAGCTGTTCTCCTTCCGGTGTTTACTTTTGCCGTTGCCATGATAAAACCTGAACAATAGATTCTGTGAATTAACGATATTCATTTTACACTATGGACATTTGGGTTATGAGCTGTTGGCTATTGGCTATTGGCTAAAAGCTAACGGCTAAAAGCTAACGGCTAAAAGCTAACGGCTAAAAGCAAAAAATTGCTACCTTTAATTATCGTTTTGTATCTTTTGCTTTGTCTGATCCATGAAACGAACCATGCCAGTCAATTATTACCGGATGTTTCCTGAGCATCATTTTGCATTCGTACGAATACAATCCAAAACATTTTCAAAACAGGAGGCATTGCGACTTAATGCTACCTATAAAAACGACAATAGTTTTTCTGCTATCCACTACTTGCTGATTATGATAAATGAGAAATGTAATCCCGGGTTTTCCGCCAGGGACTTATATAAACTTTCCCGAATCTATACGAATGAACCACAACCCAATAATCATAAAAAGGTGATCTGGCTGGTATCAGAACCACTGATTACAGCTATGGCCCATCTTTTTGTTGCTTATACCCACGAAATGTATTGCTCAACCCTCGAAAAAGCTTATGCGTTGATGGATATGCCCATGGACTATGAATCATTCCTTAGGCTGATATCCTTTTCGGAACAACACGTGCCGGAATAAACCCTATTGGCTCTTTTCGGAACTCTTTATTTGAAATGGCACCTGGGGGTCCTTTTTGCTTACTCTCCCTGGTGATATTTCCATGGCTGGATACCCTGCAGGCTTATTTGGGCTTTAAACTTTGACTTTTTTACCGTATATTTGGAAACGAGACCAATATACAGAAAAATAAGAACCTATGAGTCTGATCCTCAACAACCACTGGCACCACCTCCCTTCAGCAGAGGTAATTGAATTGCTCGATGCAAATCCCAGGACTGGCCTTGATATACTTGAGGTTAAGCACCGGCAGCAACGCTTTGGTCTGAACCAGATTACGCCAAAAAAGGGAAAGGGTCCTTTGATGCGTTTTCTGCAACAATTTAACAATCCGTTGGTTTATATTCTGCTATTAGCCAGTATTGTTACGCTAATCTTCAAAGACCAGACAGACTCCGCAGTAATTTTTGGCGTTGTGCTGATTAACGCAATAATTGGTTTTATTCAGGAATCGCGTGCCGAAGAAGCCATTGCCGCGCTGGCCAAAACCATGACCACTGAAGCAAGCATAATCAGGAGCGGTAAAGTATTGCGCGTACCGGCTTCGGAACTTGTCCCCGGTGATATTGTACAATTGCAGGCTGGTATGAGCGTTCCAGCCGATATGCGACTGTTGACAACCAAAGAATTACAAGTCACGGAGGCCGCACTTACCGGTGAATCACTACCGGTTAAAAAAGACACTGAAGTTTCCATTCCGCATGAAACGGTTTTGGCTGACCGTGTAAATATGACATACGCTTCAACTTTTGTAACCTACGGAACAGCAACCGGAGTGGTGGTTGCCACTGGCGATAACAGCGAAGTCGGTCGGATATCCAGGCTGATATCAGAAGCCTCGAATCTGCAAACCCCATTAACACGTAAGATATCACGATTCAGCCTTTTACTGCTGATTGCCATTTTAATATTATCCGGTGTCACGTTTTTGGTTGGCATATGGCGCGGACAACCTATTATTGAAACACTTATGGCTGCTATTGCCCTGGCTGTGGGTGCCATACCCGAAGGCCTACCGGCTGCCATAACCATTATTCTTGCGATAGGCGTATCCCGTATGGCCAAACGCCACGCCATAATCCGCAACATGCCGGCTGTTGAAACCCTTGGATCTACAACAGTCATTTGTTCTGACAAAACAGGCACCCTTACTCAGAACCAGATGACTGTGAAAGAAATCTTCACTGCCAATGGCGTTTATGAAGTTGATGGTGTTGGATACGAACCACAGGGAGAAATTCATAATAGGAACAGCCAGGCAATTGGTGTTTCTGATGACCGGGCATTACATGAAACGCTGAAGTCCGGGCTTCTTTGTAACGACAGTCAGCTTGTTCAAAACGACGAAAAATGGTCCATTCAGGGTGATCCTACCGAAGGAGCCCTGCTGGTCTCCGCCCGGAAAGCTTCAATAGCCAGTGAAGAAAAGGCTTTATCAGAACGAATTGACGAAATTCCTTTTGATTCACAACACCAGTACATGGCCACGCTGCACGCTGATGGCAAGGTATACGTCAAGGGAGCTGCAGAAGTTGTTCTCGCCCGATGCACCCAGGTTATGAAAAGCAACGGACAACCGGAGTCATCCGACACAAAAGTCTTCCAACAGTCTGTTGAGAAAATGGCTTCCCAGGGAATGCGTGTGCTGGCTTTTGCCTGTTTGGAGAAAAAAGGTATAAAAAAAATCACCCAGGATGACATTAAAGACCTTACCATGCTTGGTTTGCAAGGCATGATCGACCCGCCGCGCCCGGAAGCAGTTGCCGCCATTGCCGCCTGTCACCAGGCCGGTATTAATGTAAAAATGATCACGGGTGACCATGCACTCACCGCTGCCGCCATTGGCAAGCAAATTGGA
>JAFGVG010000112.1 GCA_016938095.1 Bacteroidales bacterium | reverse complement strand
CATGGCCATAAAACGCGACCATTTCTGAAAACTCAACAGGCCTATTCCGGCAATCAGGCCAAGAATGGAGGCAAGCAATATCAAGGCCGGCAGGAAAGTGCCCATGAATTTAATAACCACTCCGGCAACATCCACTTCCTCGATAAAGGAGCCTGCAAATGAGAAAACAAAAAAGATAATGGTGGCACCGATAATGCCCATGGCGCTAAAGCCAATCTGTAAGGCTGCAACCAGGGATACATGCTTTTTCATTACTGATTCTTCCATTGGGTTTATTTTTTGGGTAAGTTAACAAATTTTAACGAACTTCGGGTATGTCTATTCATTGAATGGGTTTGTATATTCGTTCATTATTTCATTGGCGTTTTGTTTACTTTTACGCCGTCTTAGCGGTGAACATTCCAACCCATTCTGTGTTAGGTAATACCGTCAAACGAATAAGGCAGGCAATAAAAAACGCATATGAAAAACAGGTTAAAAATCATCCTCACCATTTTGGTAATCGCATTGCTGGCATTGATCATTTTCTTACCCAAAATCAAACCATTACTTGGTAAAGGTGCTAAAGACGGAGCCCCTACTGGTATGGCCATGCGCGGAGGGGGACAGCAAATCTTACCGGTTAGCGGATACCTGATTTCACCCGTTCAGATGAATGAGATGAAGAACAGCTCGGGAACCATTCTTCCCGACGAGGAGGTAGACTTGTCATTTGAAACCTCCGGGAAAATCGTGGCCATCCATTTTCGCGAAGGTACCCGTGTTAAAAAAGGAGATCTGCTGGCTAAGATGAACGACAGGCCTTTGCAGGCACAACTACTGAAACTCGAAGCGCAGAAAAAACTTGCCGAGGAAAAAGAATTCAGACAACGCAGTCTGCTCGAGAAAGATGCCATCAGCCGTGAAAGCTACGACCAAATTGCCACCGAATTGCAAGCGATTGAGGCTGATGTTTTGCTGATTAAAGCCAGGATTGCTGAAACCGAGCTCAGGGCTCCCTTCGATGGTATTGTCGGTTTGCGGCTGCTGAGTGAAGGGAGTTATGCCACACCAGCCACCAAAATTGTACGGCTGGTAAAAACAAGCCCGCTGAAAATTGAATTTGCCATACCGGAAAGGTATGCAAGCGAGGTTAAACCGGGCTTTCCCATTGAATTTACCATTGATGGTAATAACAATGTTTTCAGGGCCACAGTATATGCAGTTGAACCTAAGATCAACATTGATACACGAACCATTGGCGTTAGGGCTTTATACCCGAATTCACGCGAAGAACTCAGGCCTGGCCGTTTTGCCAGTATCGACATGCGGCTTTCGAAGATTGACAATACCATCGCCATCCCAACCGAGGCCCTTATACCAGAGATGGAAGGAGAAAAGGTGTTCGTTTACCGGTCGGGAAAGGCTTCGACCGTTAAGGTTGAAACAGGTTTGCGTACCGAAGCGCTTATACAGATCAAATCTGGTCTGGCATTTGGCGATACCTTGCTGACATCGGGCATTTTACAGTTGCGCGAAGGTCTGCCGGTAAAACTGGATACCGTGGTGGTGGTTAATAAATAATGGACAAGGAGCATTATGAGTCTTTCTTCAACAAGTATAAAACGTCCGGTACTGACAACCGTATTTTCGCTGGTTATTGTTCTTTTCGGCTTTATTGGACTCACCTACCTTGGAGTACGTGAGTTTCCCAGCGTGGATCCGGCGATCATTACGGTTAGTACTTCCTATCCCGGGGCCAATTCCGATGTTATTGAAACGCAGATCACCGAGCCGCTTGAGCAAAGTATCAACGGCATTCCGGGAATAAGAACACTTACCAGTGTCAGCCGGCAGGGTGGGAGTAATATCACGGTCGAATTTGAACTGAGCGTTGACCTCGAAACGGCAGCAAACGATGTACGGGATAAAGTTTCGCAGGCACAGCGTATGTTGCCGCGCGACGTCGACCCGCCGGTGGTTGCCAAGGCTGATGCCGATGCATCACCTATTATGATGCTAGCCGTTAAAAGCAACAAACGATCATTGCTCGAACTATCGGAAATAGCAGATCTTACCTTTAAAGAACAGTTGCAGACGGTTCCTGGTGTCAGTGCCGTAATGATATGGGGTGAAAAGCGCTATGCCATGCGCTTATGGCTCGATCCGGCCAAGCTGGCAGGTTACGGGTTAACGCCCCTTGATGTGCGCAATGCCATTGGCCGCGAAAATGTGGAGTTGCCATCGGGGAGTGTGGAAGGAAATACTACGGAATTGACCATCCGTACACTGGGTCTGATGACAACACCGGCTGAATTCAATAACCTTATTATCAAGCAAACGGGCGATCAGGTTGTAAGGGTCAGTGATGTGGGCCGCGCTGAACTGGGGCCGGAAGATATCAGGGGAATACTAAAAATGAACGGCGTACCCATGGTGGCTACTGTTATTGTTCCGCAGCCAGGTGCCAATCACATCGACATTGTCGATGAGGTTTATGAAAGGCTTGCATTCATGGAAAAAGATCTCCCGGACGATATTGAAGTGGAAATCGGCTTTGACAACACCAAGTATATACGTTCCTCCATCCGTGAAGTGGTGGACACCATACTGATCGCCTTCGGACTGGTTGTTATCATTATATTTTTCTTCCTGCGCGATTGGCGGACTACGCTAATTCCCATCATTGTCATTCCGGTATCTCTCATCGGTGCATTTTTTATCATGTACCTGGCCGGTTTTACCATCAATGTGCTTACCCTGTTGGCCATTGTGCTGGCCATTGGTATTGTGGTGGACGACGCCATTGTGATGATGGAGAATATATATGTGAAAATTGAGAGCGGCATGGAACCCCTGGAGGCAGGTCTTAAAGGGGCCAATGAAATTTTCTTTGCCATTATCGCTACAACCATTACACTTATTGCTGTTTTCTTTCCTATCGTATTCCTCGAGGGTATGACGGGACGGTTGTTCCGCGAGTTTAGCATTGTGCTGGCCGGGGCCGTTGCCATATCGGCATTTGTGGCCCTTACCCTTACACCCATGCTTTCGACCAAAATGCTGAAGCCACATACCAAACATACCTGGATATTCAGGGTTACCGAAAATTTCTTTGTTAAGCTGAATGACGGATACAAAAACTCATTGGACGCCTTTCTTAAAAATAAGCTTTTGGCCATAAGTATCATTGTCACTGCCTTTGTACTGATTTTCTTTCTCTGGAGGAATATTCCGGCTGAAATGGCTCCATTGGAAGACCGTTCGCAGATAATGATCAACAATACCACGCCTGAGGGGTCGACCTATGAGTTCACCCTCGATTATGTGGAAGACCTGGCCAAGATGGTGGAACAATCTGTTCCTGAGGCAGAAATTATTCAAACGCTTGTGAGGAGCGGCTTTAGCTTTGTCCGTATCATACTCAGGGAACCCGATGATAGGGAACGTTCACAGCAGGAAATTGCCAATCAGCTCGCGGCTCAGGCACGGAATAAAACAAAAGCCAGGGCCAATGTTATTCAGCAGTCAACATTCGGCGGACGCCGTGCCGGTTTACCTGTTCAATATGTTATTCAGGCACAAACCATCGATAAATTACGCGAGATATTGCCTGCATTCATGGCCGAGGTAAACAACAATCCTACTTTTATCATGGCCGATGTAAACCTCAGGTTCACCAAGCCCGAAATCCAGATCAGCATCAACCGCGATAAAGCCAATCTGCTAGGTGTTTCTACCCAGAATATTGGTCAGACGCTGCAACTGGCGCTCAGTGGTCAACGCTTCGGTTACTTTTTCATGAACGGCAAACAATACCAGATTTTGGGCGAATTGGCCCGGGAGGATCGCAATACCCCCATGAACCTGCAGTCGCTTTACGTTCGCAACAGTGCCGGTGACATGATCCAGTTTGACAACCTTGTCACCTTGAATGAAAGTACTGCCCCTCCACAACTATACCGCTACAACCGCTTTGTGGCTGCCACCATATCTGCCGGACTGGCTGAAGGAAAAACCATCAGCGAGGGCATCGAAGAGATGGATAAGATTGCCGATAAGGCACTGGATGAAACATTCCGTACAGCACTTGCCGGTGATTCAAGGGATTTTCAGGAAAGTTCCTCGAGCCTTATGTTTGCCTTCGGACTGGCACTTGTGCTCATCTTTCTGGTGCTGGCAGCCCAGTTCGAAAGTTTCAAAGATCCAATCATTGTGATGATGACCGTTCCGCTGGCCCTTACCGGTGCGCTGATCTTCATGTGGTATTTTAACATTACCATGAATATCTTCAGCCAGATAGGCATCATTATGCTGATCGGACTGGTTTCCAAAAACGGCATCCTCATTGTTGAATTTGCCAACCAGCGCAAGGAAGCCGGAATGTCGAGGGCTAATGCCATCAGATATGCAGCGGCTGCCAGGTTCCGACCTATTCTCATGACCAGCCTTGCTACTATATTTGGTATTCTGCCGTTGGCACTTGGTTTGGGTGAGGGTGCCCAGAGTCGCATTGCCATGGGGGTTGCTGTTGTGGGTGGTATGACGCTGTCGACCTTTCTTACCCTTTATGTGGTTCCGGCTATGTACCAACTGATATCTTCTGAAACGAACAAGGACGATGATGACAAGTAAGAGTTTTTTACTGCTGACCTGGATTTCCTTTACGGGGCTTGTTGTTCAGGCACAGGAAGTGTATGATTTGAACAGATGCATTACCTCGGGTCTGGAAAATAATTTTGCCATTCAGATTGCCCGCAGTAATGCCGAAATGGCAGCCAATAACCGTACACCCGGCAATGCCGGTTTTCTTCCCTCAGTTGACCTGAACGGCCGTTATGGCGGAACCATTAATAACACGGCTCAAACATATACCACAGGTGGAGATACCTCTTATACGGGAGTGCATAACACTACCACAACTGCCGGGGTTGCCCTTGGATGGGACTTGTTCAGAGGATTCAGCGCTCAGACAACCTGGAAAAAACTGAATGAGCTCAAGCTTATGGGTGAACTCAATACCCAAATGACCATCGAGGATTTTGTCGCCGATATGGCTTCGGAGTACTATTATTACATTCAACAGTTGCAATTATACCACAACCTGGCTTATGCGGTTTCCCTTTCGCGCGAGCGGGTGCGAATTGATGAAGAACGTTACCTGCTGGGAGCTGCTTCAAAGCTACAGTTGTTACAATCACAGGTTTACCTGAATTCCGACAGCTCCCGCTATGCCAAACAGCTCGAGGTGTTACGTGCTTCGCAGGTGCGCATTAACAGGCTCATGGCCTCGGAAAACCTGGGTCAGCATATTGCCCTCAAAGATTCAACCATTTACATACGCGAAACCCTGGTT
>JAFGVG010000011.1 GCA_016938095.1 Bacteroidales bacterium | reverse complement strand
TGGTATGCTTACGACGTTAATTTGAAAAAAATTCGCTTTTTGTCAACAAAAATGGCATCACATGAAGTAACCTTTTTATATCGCTTTGAGTATAACGATAAGCATAAGATAAAAAGATTCAGAAAAAGTGAGTGTCCTGCTTATTCAGAGTTAATAAAACAGTGAAAAGAAAGTAAATTTTTTTATATTTTTGAAAATAAAAACAGAAGAAAATGAAAGTTAAGTTTTCTGCATTTCTGGTTATTCCCGCATTGGCGGTGTTGCTTGTTGCCTGTTCAAGAGGCGGAGGGAGTGGCGTTTCTTCCACTACCGGCTGGGATTATAACGAGCCTGAGAATGGCGGATTTGAGGTCATCAGCGGAAGCGAACAGGAAACCGGCCCGGGTCTGGTGCTGATCGAAGGCGGTACTTTTTCGATGGGACGTGTAGAACAGGATGTCACCTACGATTGGAACAATGCCCCCCGAAGGGTTACGGTGAGTTCGTTCTATATGGATCAGTCGGAAGTCCGGAATGTGGATTACCGTGAATACCTTCATTGGATCAGCAGGGTATTTATCGATTATCCGCTGGTTTACAAAAAAGCGTTGCCCGACACCCTTGTTTGGAGAAGGCCGATGGCTTACAATGAACCTTATGTGCAGTATTATTTCAGGCATCCTTCGTACAACGACTATCCTGTTGTAGGTGTAAGCTGGGTGCAGGCAAGTGATTATTGTGCATGGCGTACCGACAGGGTTAACGAAAACATTCTGATTCAGGAGGGCATTCTGAAACCTGATCCGAATCAGCTCGAAAAAGAAAACTTCAATACCGAGTCTTACTTAGCCGGTCAGTACGAAGGACTGGTTAATCAGAATCTCAGGAGTATGGATCCTAACCAGGAATTCAGAAGGGTGAAAATTGAGGACGGCATGTTGCTTCCCAAGTACAGGCTCCCAACTGAAGCCGAATGGGAATATGCCGCACTTTCGCTCATTGGCAATACATACGAAGAGCGTGTTTACGAACGCCGTATTTATCCTTGGGACGGCCATAATGTCCGCAACGATGCCAAATCAGTTCGTGGCGACATGCGTGCCAACTTTGTCCGTGGCCGTGGCGATATGATGGGTACTGCCGGTACACTTAACGATAATGCCAGCATTCCGGGCCCTGTTGAATCTTTCTGGCCCAATGATTATGGCTTATATTGCATGGCCGGCAATGTTAACGAGTGGGTGCTTGATGTATACCGTCCCATGAGTTCCTATGATGTTGATGAGTTCAATCCTTTCCGCGGCAATGTTTTCCAGACACTGGAAACCGACGAAGAAGGAAATGTTGCCGAAAAAGACAGCCTCGGCAGGTTGCGTTACCGCGACGTTACCGAAGAAGAGGCTATCAACCGCTGGAATTACAAGAAAGCCTATTATAAGAATTACAAGGATGGCGATTATGAGTCGAGCGTAATTGAAGGCACCGAGTGGACCGCAGATATGCGCACACAGACCTCTAATTCCGATCGTATGTATTCGCAAACTCCTGGTTACGAAACTTCGCTGATTACCGACAAGTCCAGGGTATACAAAGGAGGTTCGTGGCGCGACCGTGCCTATTGGCTGAGCCCGGGTACCCGCAGGTATCTCGACGAAGAACAATCACGCGACGATCTTGGTTTCCGCTGCGCCATGGTACGCGTGGGAAGTCCTGCCGGCGTGGGCAAGTCAAAGAAAAACAAATAGCATATTACATTGCAATCAACATAGTAAAACCCCGCTGAACAGGCGGGGTTTTTGATTATTTTTACCAAAAAGCAATATGGAAATCCGCACCCTTCATCAATTGTACCTCAAAAGTCGTGTTGTTTCAACCGATTCGCGCAACATAACGCCGCAAAGCATTTTCTTTGCGCTCAAAGGCGACCAGTTTAACGGTAACCGCTTTGCCCTGGAAGCTCTTGAAAAAGGTGCCATGGCTGTTGTGGTGGATGAAGACCCCGGGGTACACAATGAAAGGATTATAATGGTCGAAAATGTTTTACTGGCGCTGCAGGAACTGGCAACCTTTCATCGGATGCAAACAGGTGTCAGGGTGTTGGCCATAACCGGGTCAAATGGAAAGACCACTACCAAGGAGTTATGTAAATCGGTATTATCGGCAAAATATAAGGTACATGCCACTGAAGGCAATCTCAACAATCATATTGGTGTGCCGCTGACGCTTTTGTCAATGCCAACAGATACCGAAATGGCCATAATTGAAATGGGCGCCAATCACCCTGGCGAAATTGCCATGCTATGCCAGATTGCTGCGCCTGATTTTGGATTGATCACCAATATTGGCAAGGCTCACCTCGAAGGATTCGGTGGCATTGAAGGTGTTACAAAAGCCAAGGGCGAGCTATTTCAATACCTGGTCCGGCATGATAAAACCATTTTTTTGAATGCAGGCAATCCTTATCTGGGCCCTCTTGTACCTGAAGCATATCAAGGGGTTGTGCACTATAACACACCAGACGGCATGATGGCTGAAAACCTGCGGTGCAATCCAATGTTGCAATTAACCGTCGCATCCGGCTCCGCAAAGATCGATATTGCTACCAACCTGGTGGGATGCTACAATGCCGAGAATATTCTGGCAGCCTTTGCCGTGGGAATTCACCTGGGAATATCTGAAACGAATATTGCGCTGGCCGTTAAGTCATACCAACCTAAAAACAACCGTTCGCAACTGATCAATACGGGTAAAAACAAGGTTTTCATGGATGCCTACAATGCCAACCCATCGAGTATGGCTGCTGCTATCAACGAATTTCTGCTATCGGGCGAGGAAAATAAGTTGTTTGTACTGGGTGAAATGCGGGAAGTGGGTGAAGCTTCCGATAAGGAGCACCGGAATATCATCAATTTGCTGTCAGAAAATGGTGTAAACCGGGTGATTTGCGTAGGCAAGGCATTTGAAAAACCGGCAACAGACGCCGGATACCGTTATGCCGAAGGAATTGAACAACTGTCGGAAATCCTTCGGCATGAACAATATACCGATCACTATATTTTGGTGAAGGGATCGCGCAGCAATCAACTCGAACGAATAATCGGGCTGTTGTAATTTTTACCTTTCAAACATGAAAGGATAGCGGTAATTCACCGGGGGAATAAAGGTTTCCTTCACCGAGCGTGGCGAAATCCAACGTATCAGGTTCAGCACCGAACCGGCTTTATCATTGGTTCCCGATCCACGACTTCCGCCAAAGGGTTGTTGACCGACAACTGCACCTGTGGGTTTGTCGTTTATGTAAAAGTTGCCTGCCGCATTTACCAGTTTTCGCGAAGCCAATTCAATGACCTTGCGTTCACGGGCAAAGATAGAACCGGTGAGTGCGTAAATAGAGGTATTGTCACATATTTCCAACGTTTCAGCAAATTTGGCAGCAGGGTAAACATGCAGGGAAAGTATGGGTCCGAAAAACTCCTCCTGCATGGCATAGTAATACGGATCTTCTGAAAGCACTACCGTTGGTTCGATAAAGTATCCTGTTTTTTTATAGGTTTTACCACCGGCAATAATGGACGCCTTTTTTTCGTGCTTTATCCTTTCGATCACTTTCTTCAGCC
>JAFGVG010000111.1 GCA_016938095.1 Bacteroidales bacterium | reverse complement strand
TTTCCACTGGCACCACACCCAGCTTTTCACATACCAGCCCCGCTGCCAGGTTCGATAACCGTGCCATATCGGAGGCGTCCATTCCGGCGGCCAAACATAAACTGGCCGTGGCAATTACCGTATCGCCGGCACCTGACACATCTGAAACTTCACGTGCCTGGGTAGGAACCACCTTGTAATCGTTGCCTGTGCTGATGAGCATGCCCTGCTCCGACAGTGTGATCATCACCATGCTGAAACCTGCCTGTTGCTGCAATTGCAAGGCTGCCTGGTGAACCTTTTCGATTTCGGTTTTCTTTATTTCGAGGCGCAGTCCCTCTGTTAATTCCTTGAAATTGGGCTTAAACAAAGTAACATCGCGGTAAAGACTGAAATTGCGGCGCTTGGGATCCACCAGTGTTGGTATCTGCTGGCGCTTTGCCAATGCCACCGTTTTTTCAATCAATCCCGGTGTGATCACCCCTTTGTCGTAATCCTGAAAAACAATGGCCGAAATTTGCTGCTGATTGACCAACGTCTGTATCCGCTGCCATAACAAATTTTCCAGTTCAGTGTCGATATACTGGTCCTCCTCGTTATCGACCCGCAACAATTGCTGATGTCCCGCAATAATGCGTGTTTTATTGGTAGTGATGCGGTGTGGCGTTTCAATGAGCCCGACATCGGGCATTCCCATTTTGGTGATGATGTTGCGGAAAATCCTGCCACTTTCGTCGGCACCGATAACCGAACACATAATGGGCGTGGCTCCCAGCGAATGAATGTTCCAGGCAACATTGGCCGCCCCGCCTAACCTGTTTTCGGTGTGCGTTTGCATTACCACAGGCACAGGAGCCTCGGGCGATACCCTTGTTACCGTGCCCCAGATATAGGAATCAACCATCACATCGCCCAACACCAGCACGTTGAATCGTTCAAACTGCTTTAATAATCCGGCTATTCCCGTACTTTTCACCTTGTTGAATTTTGATGCGGTAAAGATAACACCTGCAATGTTAACTAAAAATTTTCCAAAACAATCCTATCTTTACCAGCTAATCTGAAAAGGTACATGATGAGTTTTTTTGGTTCAGGACGACAGATGGCAATCCCCCCCGTGGTTAAGAACATCATTATTATCAATGTAATCGTTTTTTTGTTGAAGTGGCTGCCCCTTGGCCTTGCTGATCTGATGGAGCAACACCTGGCGCTGCATAACTTCGGGACGGAGCTTTTCAAACCGCACCAACTGATCACCCATATGTTTATGCATGCCGACTGGACGCACATCTTTTTCAACATGTTCGCCGTGTTTATGTTTGGCCGGATACTCGAACAAATCTGGGGCGGTAAAAAAATGCTAATTTTCTACACACTCTCCGGTCTTGGCGCAGCCGTTATTCACCTGACAGTTAGCTATTTTCAGCTGAACAACATGACTGAAATGGCCAGTGCTTTTTTCAACACCCCCGATTACAGCACATTCAACCATTTTGTCGACAAATACCTACCGGGCCGGCCTGCTGTGCAGCTTACCAGTTTTATGCAGGAATGGTTTTATAAGCCCGACGATCCTTCGTTTATTCCACAAGCCAATGAATATGTCAGGGCCATTGTCGACCATAACCTGAATATGCCTACGGTTGGGGCTTCGGGTGCTGTATTCGGACTGCTGATTGCCTTTGCCATGATTTTTCCCGATGCTGAGCTCATGCTCATCTTCCTGCCCATCCCCATCAAAGCCAAGTATTTTGTGCCCATTTATGCCGTGTTGGAACTCTTTTTTGGTGTAGCCGACTTCAACTGGGACAATATGGCTCACTTTGCCCACCTGGGTGGCGCACTTGTCGGTTTCCTGATTGTGTTGTACTGGAAGAAAAATCAATTCAGAATAAATTGATAACTTTACGCTGATTGAAAACTGGCACCTTGCTATGAACGTGTTCGACGACATCCGGAATTCACTTCGCAGGGGAAACATCCTGTACCGGCTGATTTTTGTAAATATCCTGGTTTTTCTGGTGCTTGGAATTTTTTTGGTATTGCTGCGCCTGTTTACCCCCGGGTCGTCCCTTGCGGAAATCCGTATTGATTTTCACAACAACGTGTTGAAATACCTTATGGTGCCAAGCTTGCCACGCGAGTTGCTGTTAAGACCCTGGACCATTGTCACCTATATGTTTGCGCATACCAACCTGTGGCATATAGCATTCAACCTGTTGATCCTTTACTGGTTTGGCAAAATTTTCCTACAGTACCTTACAGCAAAACAAATGCTGAGCACCTATTTCATCGGTGGGTTTGCCGGTGCGCTGCTTTATATCCTATTTATCAATGTTTTCCCGGGTTTACGTGAATACCTCGGCGGATCAATGCTGGGTGCCTCGGCAGCCATTATGGCCATTGTGATAGCCATTGCCTTTTATGTGCCCGATTATACCCTGCACCTTCTTTTTATTGGCCCGGTAAAGCTCAAATACATTGCACTTGCCTTTGTTGCTATTGATATACTTATGATTGCTTCGGACAATGCCGGGGGTAATATTGCCCACCTGGGCGGTGCCATTTATGGTTATTACTTTATAACACAGTTCCGAAAAGGACGCGATACCGGTAAATGGTTCAACACTGCTGTTGATAAGACCGCTACCCTGCTGAAACCACGCCCAAAACTGAATGTGTCGTACCGTAAACACAAAACAAACGTTACCGACGAGGAATACAACCGCAGAAAGATCGAAGAGCAGCGCGAAATAGACAGAATACTGGATAAAATTGCGCAAGGCGGCTACGAAAGTCTCAACAAAAAAGAAAAGGAGACACTTTTTAAAATGGGTAATAAAAAGTAATCTTTAACGCAATCGCTGAAAAACCAAACCCTTGAGAAACTTTGTCAGGAAAACCATATTGATGCTAAATGTGCTGGTAGCCTTTCTGCTTTTGCTCGCCTACCTTTCGGTTTACATCAGCCCAGCCACTGCCTGGGTTTTTGCTTTTGTTTCACTTGCCTACCCCTTTTTGCTAATTGCCAACATTGCCTTTATAATCCTCTGGGCATTTCTCAAAAAATGGTACCTGGTGCTATCGCTACTGGTTGTTCTGTTAGGGTGGAATGCCCTTAAATCATCTTTGCAGGTGCACTTCAATAACCAAACACCTGCCGAAGCAAACACTATTTCAGTGCTCACTTACAATGTAAGGCTGTTTAATCATTACCAATGGGAAAAAGATACCACGGCATGGCAACGTATTGTTGATTACATTCATGGTCAGGATCCGGATATTGTGTGTTTTCAGGAATTCATAACCTTGCCCAATACGCACCACGACCTGCAACACCTTAAAAAAATGATGCTTCCCCTTGGCTATTCGCACGTTTATTACACCGACAGGGTGCCCCGCAAGCTTAACTTTGGCATGGCCACCTTTAGCCGCTACCCCATTGTGCGGAAACAAATGATCGACTTCGCAGCATCGCTAAACGGCAGCATATGCTCCGATGTGGTAATCGGCGGCGACACCATTCGTGTTTTCAACTGCCACCTGCAATCGATACGCCTTACCAACGACTACAATAACCTGCTCGACAGCCTGATTTTCAATTACAACGAAAAACAGCTGGATGAACTCAGGGAAATTTCCGTTAAAATGCGGGGAGCATTTATTCAGCGGGCCGAACAGGTTGACATAATGGCTGAAAAGGTTAAGGAATCGCCCTACCCTGTAATTCTTTGCGGCGATTTCAACGATACGCCGATATCGTATACCTATCACAAGCTTTCGCGCAAACTTAACGATGCCTTTATTGGCTCGGGCACCGGCATGGGTACTACCTTCAGAGGCAATTTCCCATACGTGAGAATTGATTATTTGCTATACAGCGACGACTTCAAGGCTTATCATTACAAAACAGGAAAAATAAACTGGTCAGATCATTACCCGGTAATGGCCAGGTTTAAACTCAAAACGGCAGACTGGTCAGGTCTACGTTCCCGCCTGAAAGAATAATACCGGCGCGTTTACCCCTAAAGGCCTCCCGGTTAAGCATCACGGCTGCCAGTGGCACAGCCGACGAAGGCTCAATAATAATTTTCATGCGCTGCCATACCATGCGCATAGCCAGGATAATAGCCTCTTCGGGAACGGTGAAAATATCATCAACTTTTTCACGGATAATGGCAAAGGTTCGTTCACTCAATGAAGTAAGCAATCCGTCGGCAATGGTTTTAGGGTTTAATGAAGGAATGAGCGTTCCGGTTTTTAACGACCTGTAGGCGT
>JAFGVG010000110.1 GCA_016938095.1 Bacteroidales bacterium | reverse complement strand
GGTGCGGAAAACATTGCACAGCTCAGGTCGCTTTCGGCCGAAGAACTAATGAAGGCAGGGCAGGGGGCCGGACTGGTAAAGGACAACTATGTACTGCCTTCGGCCTGGGATGCGTTTACCACTGGCACACACAACGACGTACCGCTTATCACCGGTTGGAATGCCGATGAATTTTCGTTTGGCGCACCTAAAAAAGCCAATGAATATATAAAGGAGGCAGAAAACCGGTATGGTACTTTTGCCCCTGCATTTCTGCAGGCATTTCCGGGTAGCAACGACCAGGAAGCTGCTGCCTCCCAAAAACTGCTGGGGGTGCTGAATTTTGGCTGGAATAATTACACCTGGGCCAAATTGCAACAGCAACACGGTAAAAACAACGCTTACCTCTATTACTTCGCTCATGTTCCACCGGGAGAACCCAACTTTGGCGCATTTCATTCCGCCGAATTCGGCTACGCGCTGAAAACACTGCGTTTATGGGAAAGGCCTTTCACTGCTTACGATCACCAGTTGTCGGAAGCCATGTCGTCGTACTGGGTAAATTTTGCCACCAATGGCAACCCTAATGGCGAAGGACTCCCGGTATGGCCCGCTTTTGAACCCGCTACGGAAAGGGTTATGCAATTCGGAGATAAGGTCGAGACCGTGGATTTGCCTTCGGGGCAGCAACTGGAATTTCTCGATGAATACAATGCTGCCGTTCGTGAAAAAAAATAACGGACTATTGCTACCTTTACCCATTATTTAAACTAAAAAAAGCATACCATGAAAAGGATGATGGTTGCCATGCTTATGGCCCTGGCAATGATGCTGCAAGTTGCGGCTCAGGATGAAAAAATGACTGCTTTTGTCAACACGCTGATGAACAAAATGACCCTCGAAGAAAAAATTGGCCAGCTGAATCTTCCCACAGCCGGATTCTTCGTGACGGGCACCGCGGTTAACGACAATATTGCGCAAAAATTACGCAGCGGCCATATCGGCGGCATGTTCAACAGCTTTTCTGTGGCCTCCATGCGTGCTTTACAGGATATTGCCGTTAAGGAATCACCCAATAAGATACCCATCCTCTTTGGTATGGATGTCATCCATGGTTACAAAACCATTTTCCCCATTCCGCTGGCGCTTAGCTGTACATGGGATATGGAACTTGTGGAGAAAAGTGCACGCATTGCTGCCAACGAGGCTACAGCCAACGGCATTGCCTGGACATTCTCGCCCATGGTCGACATAGCACGCGATGCACGCTGGGGTCGTATAGCCGAAGGCGGTGGTGAAGATCCCTGGCTGGGTTCACAAATTGCCAAAGCCATGGTTAAAGGGTACCAGGGCGATGATCTTACCGCGAGCAACACCATGATGGCCTGTGTTAAACATTTTGCACTGTATGGCGCTGCCGAAGCCGGACGCGATTACAATACCGTCGACATGAGCCGTATTACCATGTATAACGACTACTTTCCGCCTTACAAGGCTGCCGTTGAAGCCGGTGCCGGAAGCGCAATGACTTCTTTTAACGTGGTAGATGGCATTCCGGCTACCGGAAACCGCTGGCTTCTGACCGATCTGCTCAGAAATGAATGGGGCTTTGATGGTTTTGTGGTAACCGACTACACCGCCATTAACGAAATGATCATGCATGGTATGGGAAACCTTCAGGAAGTATCTGCACTGGCCATTAAAGCCGGAACCGATATGGACATGGTGGGCGAGGGCTTCCTAACCACCCTCAAAAAATCGCTCGACGAAGGAAAAATCAGCCTCCAGGATATCGATGTCGCCTGCCGGCGTATTCTCGAAGCCAAGTATAAACTGGGATTGTTCGACGATCCTTACCGCTACCTCAGCGAAGAACGGGCAAAAACCGAGGTGCTGACGGCCGAAAACCTTAATGCAGCCCGGGAAATAGCCGCGCGTTCCATGGTATTGTTAAAGAACGACAAGCAGGTGCTCCCCCTTAAAAAAACCGGCACCATTGCGGTTATCGGACCGCTGGGTGACAGCAAAGCCGATATGCTGGGTACATGGACCCTGAGCGGCGACCTGGCCAAAACCTCTACCATATTGCAGGGTCTGCAGAACGTAGGCGGTAAGGCGGTTAAAGTGCTTTATGTCAAAGGGTCCGAACTTACCGACAACCCGGCAATCGCCAATAGTCCCAACCCATTGGCCATGGTATCACCGGCCAAAAAGAGCGAATCAAATAAATCACCGGAAGACCTGTTGAAAGAAGCGCTGGAAACAGCTGCCAAGGCCGACGTTATTGTCGCTGCCCTGGGGGAACCTTCCGCATGGTCGGGTGAGGCTGCCAGCATGACGGACATCAGCCTGCAGAGACCCCAGCGCGAACTTCTTGAAGCGCTGGTTGCCACCGGAAAACCTTTGGTGCTGGTGCTGATCAACGGACGGCCCATGACCTTGTCGTGGGAAAACCAGCATGTGCATGCTATTCTCGAAGCCTGGGCCGGCGGTATTGAGTCAGGTAATGCCATTGCCGATGTGTTGTTTGGCGATTACAATCCTTCGGGAAAACTTACCACTACCTTTCCGCATAATGTGGGACAGATTCCACTCTATTACAACCATAAAAACACCGGCAGGCCCATGGATGCCAAAAACAAATTCACTTCCAAGTATCTCGACAGTCCCAACGATCCGGTGTACCCGTTTGGCTTTGGTTTGAGCTATACCACGTTTGAATACGGCGAGGTGAAACTGAGCAAAACACAACTCAAGGGAAATGAAAAGCTTATGGTTACCGTAACCGTTAAGAACACCGGTAAATATGCCGGCGAGGAAGTGGTACAGCTTTATATTCAGGATCCGGTTGCATCGGTTTCACGCCCGGTGAAGGAACTCAAAAACTTCTCCAAAGTTATGCTGCAGCCGGGTGAAACCAGGGAGGTGAGCCTGGAAGTTACCACCACCGACCTCAGCTTTTACAACAGCAATTTGCAATTCGACTGGGAGGCAGGGGACTTTAATATTTTTGTCGGCACCAATTCACGCGATGTGAAAAGTGCTACGGTTAACTGGGCAAAATAAGCCGGGTACAAAGCAACCTTTTGCCCATTGGCATCATCTGTGTTATAAAAACCAATAATACCGACTGCAATGAAGGCAATACTTTGTTTTACCGTAATTTCAGCTATGCTGTTTTCGGGTTGCGAAAAAAACAGCAAGACTGATGATGCGCCTCAGGAGCCCGGAAACCTTAACCTGACGCAAAAAACTACCGAAATCATTGAAGCTGATAACGATTTCGGACTGACGTTGTTTAACAAGGCACTGGCTGCTACCGAAGCGGACAATGTATTT
>JAFGVG010000109.1 GCA_016938095.1 Bacteroidales bacterium | reverse complement strand
TGCTGCGACTGCGTCAGCAAAACAGGGAAGCTATGCGGAAAATTGAACTCAGCGAAACCTGGCTAAGGACCATTGTGAATACCACCCTCTCGGGTTTTGCCATTTTTGACCGCGATGGTTATCTCACCTGGACCAATGAGTCGAGTAAGGAAATCCACGGGTATAATGTTGAAGATGTCATCGGAAAACATTTTTATGTTTTCACCCATCCCGAAGATCAAATCCTGGGTTCCCAAATAATAGAAAAAATTGTTACAGGGGAGGTCCATTACTTTGATGGTGAATTCAGGATCATGCATAAAGAAACCGGTAAGGCGATCTGGATACATGTCATCGCCACACCATTCCCAAAAAACATCAGGAGCGAAAAGGAAAAAATCCTGCTTTACTACCAGAATATCACCAAACAAAAAGACTATGAAATAGAGCTGAAAGCACTCAACGCCACCAAGGACAAGTTTTTTTCCATTATCGCGCACGACCTGCGCAATCCCTTTGTGGCGTTACTGGGCCTTTCGGAATTAGTATTGGCAAAATACCACAAAATTACCGAAGAAGACCGGCGAAAAAAGCTCGAAATGATGCACGAAAGTGCCCGGCTGACTTACGAACTTCTTGAAAACCTGCTGGCATGGTCGCTTTCGCAATCAGGGGGCATCGCTTACAAACCGGCCAGGATATCCCTAAGCAATATGCTGGCCAATACAACAAAACTTTATCAGGCCTCCGCAAATAATAAAAACATAACGTTAACCAACACGCTCAGTAAAAAATACTTTGTATATGCCGATGCTTATATGCTCGAAACTATATTGCGCAGTCTGATATCCAATGCCATAAAATTTACCCCCCGCTATGGCGAAGTCACGATTGGCATTAATGAATTATCCTCTAATGGATTTGCCGAAATATATGTTTGCGATAATGGCATAGGCATACCCCCCGAAACCCTTGATGAATTGTTCCGGATCGACCGGAAGAACACCACCCAGGGCACTGAAAAGGAAAAAGGCAGCGGGCTGGGCCTGATCCTTTGCAAGGAATTCGTCGAAAAACATGGCGGGCAAATCCGGGCCGAAAACAACACCACCGGCAAAGGATGCCGGTTTATCTTTACGATACCGGCTACTGCTCCTGCCGGTTAAATGCTTCTTTTACCAGTCCAAGACTTTTGGGAATGGCCGTCAGGGGATCTTCGTTCCCTTCAAATTCAATTGAAATATAGCCGTTATAGGCTGTTTTACCGAATATCTCAGCTACGCGATGGTAATCGATATCGAGGGTATACCATTTGCCCCCGCCAAAATAGGTTTTGGCCTGAATGAGGCATGTTTTAGGCGCCAGCATTTCCAATTGCTCATACTGGTTCTCCAGGAAATTGCCAGTATCGGCAGTTACCTGCAGCCAGGGCGAGTTTAAAGCATTCACTATCCGAAGCACGCCTTCGGCAGTGCGACCAAGTCCCCAGTGGTTTTCAAGTCCCAATACCACCCCGCACTTCTCTGCAGTGGGGAGACATTGGCCAATGGCATCAATTACCCATTTAAAACCTTCATCAAGGGTGTGCCCTTCGAGGATGGGTTCAATGCCCTTATTGGCCATCAGGTCGTCGAACGATTTGATGGTATTCCACCGCCCGGTATTCAGTCGCATGGTAGGGATCCCCAACTGATAGGCCAGTTCAATCTGCCGGATGGTTTTGGTTACTTCCGCTTCCCGTTTCTCTTTTTCGGGATATACAAAACCCTGGTGCGTGGAGAAACCCATGATATCCAGTCCGGCATAAAAAGCCCGGCGCTTCAGTCGCTGAAGATAGCCAGTTTCTTCCGACTGCATTTGCATCAACAGGAATTCGATTCCGTCAAAACCCATGGCGGCAGCATGGTCAATACATTTTTCAATCGGGCAGTTTTCTTTGGGACCGTTGAATTGCCAGAACGAATAAGTTGACACGCCAATCCGGTTCCAGCGGACGAGCCCCGCTTTCCCCCCCCCGATGGCTAATGGGTTGTCAACAGCCTTGAGGGAGGTAAATCCCATTCCTGCTGCAGCCGTAGCCAATGCAGAGCGTTTTAAAAATGTGCGTCTTGAAGCATTCATTTGTCGGGTTTTTTATAAAATTATGAAAAAGAATGATTACACCAAGCGGTGATATAATTTACTGCCTCCAAAAATAACTACCTTTGTACCCTTATGAAGTTTACCGAATTTGACCTCGACGACCGGCTGATGGAAGCCATTTCGTATATGGGCTTTGAAGAAGCTACCCCTATACAGGAACAAGTAATACCCGTAATTCACGAAAACAGGGACCTTATTGCCTGCGCCCAGACCGGAACCGGCAAAACCGCGGCCTATGTATTGCCAGTGCTGAATAAACTTGCCCATAAAACAGAAAAAGGGGTAGATACCCTTATCATAGTTCCCACACGCGAACTGGCCGTACAAATTGAGCAACAGGTACAAGGCTTTTCCTATTTTTTATCCGTTGGCTCCATTGCCATATATGGCGGTGGCGACGGTGGCGACTGGATCTTGCAGAAAGATGCCCTGATTAACGGAACGGACATTGTTATTGCCACACCCGGAAAGCTGCTTTCGTACCTTAAAACAGGTGATGTACATTTCAAAAACCTGAGGCACCTTATTCTCGATGAAGCCGACCGTATGCTCGACATGGGTTTTATCGACGACATACAGGCCATCATTTCGCACCTTCCCAAAAAGCGGCAGACCCTGATGTTCAGCGCTACCATGCCCAAAAGCATACGTCAGCTTGCCCATAAAATACTCCACAGTCCATTCGAAATTTCTCTTTCGGTTTCCAAGCCGGCCGAAAGCATTGATCAGAAAGTGTGCCTTGTCCATGAAGGTCAAAAGGCTGATGTGCTGAACCTGTTGTTGGATGAGCGAAAGGATTACGACAGCATTCTCATATTTACCGCCACCCGTCGCAAGGTATTTGAAATAACCAATGCCCTGAATAAGGCAGGTCACCCTGCCCGTGGCATTTCATCGGATCTGGAACAGGACAAACGCGAGGAAGTACTGGGAAAATTTCGCGCAAAACGTATTCGCATTATGGTGGCCACCAATGTGATGAGCAGGGGCATCGACGTTAAGGAAATCAACCTGGTTGTCAATTACGACCTGCCATACGATGCCGAAGATTATGTTCACCGGGTTGGACGAACCGCAAGAGTCAATGCCAAAGGTGAAGCCATAACCCTGCTGACACCCATGGAAATTGGCAAATTTGCCAAAATCGAAAAACTGATCGAATACGAAATCCCCCGCATATCACCACCTGCAGCAGCTGGCCCTACCCCCCCCTGGGAAGAAGTCAGAAGAACCCCTGAAAAACACAGGCCTTTTAACAAAAAACCAAGACACCGGCGTTCAGACCGGGCTAAGTGACCCGTTCACCCACCTTAGGCATTTCACCTGTTATTAATTACCATTCGGCGGTTAAATATTACTGCTTACCGATTTTATTTTTCATATAATCTGTAATGGTTGTACGTTTATGCCTACTAATTGGTGTCTGTCCATAAAGTCCCATTTGCTGCGTTACGCTTGTCCGAAAATTGCTCATTTACGAAAAGTAAACTCCGCATTTTCGGACTG
>JAFGVG010000108.1 GCA_016938095.1 Bacteroidales bacterium | reverse complement strand
TGTTTTTATTGGCTTACTGAATTATAACCATAAAAAGGAGGATTTTATGTCTGCAAGCGCTGATAATTACATTTACATTGTGGTATTTGCCATTCTGGCAGCCCTTATTAACGGACTGGGCATTCTGGTTTTGTACTGGAACAGCAATTGGGCTGAGAAAGCCAAAACTTATTTCATGTGTTTTGCTGCCGGGGTGTTGATATCCACTCCGCTTATGCTGGCGTTGCCCAATGCAATCCAAATGAATTTCTATGCTGGGTTCATGGCATTGTTGGGATTTTTGTTCATGTTCTTTTCCAATGAACTCATCAAGCAATATACCAAAAAGGATGTACTGGCCTTTGGTATTGTAGCAGCTGAGGGAATAGGTATACACTCCTTTATTGATGGCATTATCTATACGGTAACATTCAGTGTAAGTTTGCTTACAGGGTTACTGGCAGCAAGTGGACTGGTTATTCACGAGTTTGCCGAAGGGATTATTACCTATTCACTTTTCTTAAAAGGAGGTGTGAAGAAAAAAAGAGCCATACTTTATGCTTTTCTGGTGGCCGGTTTAACTACCCCGTTGGGAGCTTTGGTTGCTTATCCGCTGGTAAACAAACTTAGCCGGGAGAATCTGGGCTTGTTACTGGGCTTTGTTGCGGGGGTGCTGATTTATGTTTCGGCTTCCCATTTGTTGCCTGAGGCAAGGGGAGAAGAAAAGAAACATTCGGACATTGCCTTTCTGGCCGGAGTGGGTTTAGCCCTGTTTATTGTGTTTTCTAAACTTATAAAATAATGGAAAAAATTCTTGTGGCATCTTCGGGGAATACCCTCGATGCAAAAGTGTCGGGCAGGTTCGGACACGCTGCTTACTTTTTGGCCGTGAATCCTGAAACCATGGAATACGAAGCGTTTCAGGGTGTGGCTAAGGACAAAAGTCCAGTTTTAAGGAGATATATTCATACCGGTATTGACAAGGTAATTGTTGGCAATATAGGTCCTGCCAATTACGACGAATTAAGGGCTTATGGTTGTAACGTTTATCTTTGTCGCAATATGCAGGTTGATGAGGCTGTAGATAAAGTATATCACGGAGAAATTCAACCCATGGATACCCCAACCCTTAAAGACAGTATTCATTCGGCCCGTCAGGCAACGCAAGGAGATTCCGGGGGAAGCCTGGGCCGGAAAATTGAAGATGGCTTCCGCCGTATTTTTGGCCGTGCCGGAGGCAGGGGTATGGGCTCAGGTATGGGCAGAGGTATGGGTGGCGGAAACGGCAGCGGAATGGGCAGTGGTGGCGGCAGAGGTATGGGAGGCGGAAACGGCAGCGGAATGGGCAGTGGTGGTGGCAGAGGTATGGGAGGCGGACAGGGTAAAGGCGGTAGAGGCAGAAGAGGTTAATATGCATAAATGATTTATTACCACTACTTCCGAAGCATTTGAACCGGGTATCAAACAGGATTTATAACAAAGTGTGCTAAAGTTGAAAGCGGAAATATGGAAATTCCATTGACTGAAAAAGAACTCAAAGGTCTGAAAAGCTGGTTCGCTAAATACGTTAAGTCTTTTCAACATGCCGATCCGGAAATTCAGCAAAATATTACACTGAAAGAAGATCATACGCACCGGGTTTGCGAAGCTATTGTTGATATTGGTGTTGCGTTGGGATTAGACCATGATGCGCTGAGACTTGCAGAAGCCATTGCGTTGTTGCATGACATCGGGCGCTTTGAGCAGTTTACGCGTTACCGGACATTTATGGATGCAAAATCTGAAAACCATGCCGAGCTTGGTGTAACAATAATCGAAAGAGAAGACATTCTTGCTTCTCTTAATCCGGCTGCGCAATATATCATTAAGCAATCGGTAAGGTACCACAACAGACCTTCACTTCCGCTGAATGAAAGCCAATCCTGTTTGTTTTATGCAAGGTTGATACGTGATGCCGATAAATTGGATATCTGGAAAGTGGTGACCGATTATTATCACCGGAAACATAAAAGGAAAAACGGTGCCATTGAACTTGAATTACCTGATTCTATAGGGTTTTCAGATGAGGTGTTTCGCAGTTTAACAAATATGCACCCGGTAAACATCCATGACGTTAAAAACGTGAACGATTTTAAGTTGCTTCAGGTTAGCTGGGTATTTGACCTGAATTTCAGACCAACCATGGATTTCCTGAGGGAGCGACAATACCTGGAGTTGATACGGCAGGTTCTTCCGGAATCGGAAAAAATTAACGACATATTTAAGGTTATCGTTACATACGAAAAAAGCTTTTGTCCTTAAACATGAGCCGAGTAATGTTCAGGATCAACCAGTTCGCGGTATTTATAAACAATTTTTTTGTAATCCTCCCAGGTATCGCGTTTTAGCGAAGGATCGCGTAACAGTGCTGCCGGATGGTAAACAGGCATTACCAGCCTGTTATGCCAGGTTTGCCAGTTTCCTCTTTCGCGGGTGATACGGTGATCAGGGCCCATAATATACTTCAGGGCGGTAGCTCCAAGCAGTATCAATATCCTGGGATTAATCAGTTCAATTTGTTTCAACAGCCATGGCATGCATACCGCTGCTTCCTGCGGTGTGGGTACCCTGTTATCGGGAGGCCTGCACTTAACAATGTTGCTGATGAAAACGTGCTGGCTACGGGTAAACCCGCAAGCGGCCAAAATTTTATCGAGTAACTGGCCGGATACCCCCACAAAAGGTCTTCCCTGCATGTCTTCGTCTCTTCCGGGTGCTTCACCTATTATTAAAATTTCGGCTTTGTCATTGCCTTCCCCGAATATTACGTGATTTCGTGTTTCGGCCAGGCTACATTGGTTACATGCCAGCACTTCCTGGCGCAGGTCTGCCATTGCTGCATTCATGGTATTGTTGAATATTACATAATTTCATAACTGCTCACCGGCATGGGAAAACTTAGCCGATTGAGAATACGTTCGAGCAGGATGCCCTGATTTTGATCGTAATTGTAGCCATAAGTGGCTCTTACGCCATAGGATATGAAGTGCACGGCCCGGTCGAGTGCAATGGGCAAACTGTCGCCTTGCAGTAGCGATCCGGTTAATACACTGGTAAAACAATCTCCGGTGCCGGGGAAATCAGCCGGAATATAATCAATAGGCACTTTCCAGAAGCGGGAACCGTTTTTGTCATAGGCAATCACCGAAAAATTCTGGTCGGGCTGACAGGCCGGAACGCTGGTAATGACGACAATACCAGGCCCCATATCCGAAAGTTTCAACATCCATTCTTTAATATTGTCTTCGGATAAGTTGGTGCGAAATGGTTCGTCAAGCAACAGCGAGGCTTCAGTTAAATTGGGTGTGACGATGTCGGCTTGCTTAATCAGATTTTTCATGGCCGATACCAACTGGTTGTCGATGGGGTCGTACATCCTGCCATTATCGCCCAATACCGGGTCGACAATTACCAGTTGGTTTTCGCTGGCAAAATCATCAATCATTTTCTGAACCAAACTGATTTGCCTGTGTGAGCCCAGAAAACCGCTGTATATGGCGTCAAAGTTAATATTCAGCTTTTTCCAGTGATCAATTACAGGTTGCATATGATCGGTCAGATCAGCAAAATGATATCCTTTATAACGGCTATGCGATGATAACACAGCAGTCGGCAACGGACATACCTTTATGCCCATGGTTGATAATATAGGTATTACAACCGACAATGAAGTTCTGCCAAACCCCGAAAGATCATGAATGGCGGCTATTTGTTTAACAGGCGATTTGGATACCATTTAACGAAGGTGATAAGGGCGTGTATATGTTATATTATTCGAACCATGGATCCATATCGAGGTTGGTTGACCCAAACAGGTCTCTGTTTTGGTATTCAACTATTTTCTGAATCTGCTCCAACAAGGCTATGGCTTCCTGGTTTTTGTTGTCCAAATTTACAACATTTTGCAGGCAATTGATCGCTTCACCGAATTTCTGTTCACTGATCAGCTGTTTAGCCACAATCACTGTTGCATCTGTGTCTTTCATATGAATCATGCCAATGTGCCTTAATATTCGTAAATGAGCAATTTTCGGACAAGCGTAACGCGGCAAATGGGACTTTATGGACAGACACTATTTATAAAAAGACGAGTCGTTTATAAAAGTTTCATCGTGATGTCCCAGTTCTTTTTCCATGAGCTCGTTCTGCAGGCTTTTCGGGCAATCCACCGACGGAAGGTAAGGCTTTATATCCAATACCGGTGTTCCGTCGAAAGCGTCGATACCTGAAACATGCAACACTCCATCGCAAATTTTTTCGAGCTTTACAATCGATAGTCCTATTGGGTTTGGTCTTTTAGGACTCCTTGTTGAAAACAATCCGAAATTATGTTCGTGGTTTGCCGCGGGCGGGTTAATGGTTGGCTCCCATTTCTCCACTTCGTTAAAATGATACAGCACAATGATATATTCAAACAGGCCTAACGTATTGAGCGCATTTTTGTATAACGGGAATAATTCAATGGTTCCTTTTGCTTCGGGCATGAGTATGCCCTGCCGGGGTGCCCCTGTCTTTGGGGTGTAGGGTGTATGAAAAACACCAATGGGACGGTAAGTGATTTCTGCAATGGTATCCTGACTTTTCATTTGACCTGTTGTTATTACCAGAAAGAAGCATAATGCTGCCATCCGGTTCATTAAAACCTGTTCTGATATTCGATAATGGCCGATATTATTAAAGTAATTCATTACATACTGGTAAAGTGCATTATGCAGCAAACCTTTGTCATTCGTAATAAACTACAGCGATAAAGCTATGCTGCAGGCCTCATAAATGGCGTTTTCTGCTTTCCCTACCGTTTTGGCATCGCCAATGTAATATACAGGCAATTGGTTATCGAGGTTAAAGGGCACATAGCTGCGCATTCCGGCCGCAATGATAATTTTATGAATGCCGGTAATGGTTGTTTTCGTCCCCTGGTTACTTTCAATGGTAACATTATGGTCATTGATTTCGGTAACCTTATATTGCGTGTATACTTGGGTTTGGTTTGCCTGTAGTTTTTTTAACGTATAGGACTTTTCAAGGGGTTCCATTCCACGTCCTGTTTCTTCAAGCATTTCTACTATGATTACCCGGTTATGGCCCTCAACGAGCTTGGAAGCCACCTCCAAACCAATGAGACCTCCGCCGATGATGAGTATGGTCTCATTATCTGGCAGTTGATCGTTATGAAGAAACTCGGTCCAGTAATATTTTTTTAGTCCTTTTACAGGAGGAATGGCAGGCGTGGCACCTGTGGCCATAACAATCCGGTTGTAATGGCCGTTTAATACGGTATCCTTTGTAGCTTCCTCAAATACTACAGGTATCTCAAGAAGCGATAACTCATCTTTATAATAGTTGACGATTTTGCTCAGACTTTCTTTACCGGGAGGGAGGAATGCCAGGTTAAATTGTCCACCCAGTTTATCTTTTTCGTATAGCGTTACCTCATAGCCCCTTTCTTTAAGGATTATAGCTGCCTGCATGCCTGCAAGTCCACCTCCGATGACACCAATACGCTCTCTATTGGCAGCACGGGTTAATTCAGGCAATTTGTTGTTTACCCAAGGGTTTACCACGCATTTCAGTCCGTTGCCTTTTCTGACATTACCCAGGCATCCGTCGGAACAGGCAAGGCAGGGCCTGATATTACCTTTTACCCTGCCCAGATATTTGCCAATGAATTCGGGATCAGCAACCATGGCCCGGCCAATGGCAATGTAATCAGCACGGTATTTATTTTTCAGGGTGTTGATATCTTCAACGGTGTTTACCTGCCCGACAAAAATAACCGGCACCTTAGCTTCATGTTTAATGGCACTGGCCATTTCCCATGTTTTACCTTTGGGAACAAACATATGCTGAAAAAACCAGGGTGGGGTTGAGCAGGTTGAACCGGCCGATACATGTATGGCATCAATGCCATTTTGTTCGAGGAGCTTTGAGAAAGTTATCATTTCGTCCAGATGAAATCCCCTGGGCTCCATTTCATCGGCGCTGATGCGGGCAATTACCGGTATGGAAATGCTTTTTTTAATTTCCTGGAGTACCTTTAACGGGTAGCGGGACCGGTCGGTAAGGTTTCCGTTGTAACTGCCAATAAGGGTGTTCACGGCAGGTGACAGGTATTGCGCAAGCAAGTAACCATGCCCGAACTGTACTTCCAGCATGTCAAAACCGCATTTCTCTGCACGCTTTGCTGCATCCACAAACTGTTGGATAACCCGATCCATCATTTCGTTGTTCATCTTCACCGGAATGGCGCCCCCATTTTCACAGGCCTTATCGGTTGCAGAAATGAAATAATTACCCGGAATGTTGGGATTGGCCATTCTTCCCGGATGACTGAGGTGGGCAATTACCTTGGTGTTGTGTTTATGAATGGTATTTACCAGCATGGTCAGTCCTGCCACTTTGTCGTCGCTGTCGATTCCCAGTTGGGTGGGAATTTCCCGCAGGCCGGCATCGAGATAAAGCGGCTCAATGGTTATAGCGCCTAAAAACGGACTTCTTGCTTCGTAAAAAGCCACGTGCCGTTCATTTACCTTTCCGTCTCCGCTGGCATATCCCAGTTTTATGGGAGCCATGATAAAATTATTTTTCATTGCTTGCATCATGAAAAAAATTAACTGACCTTCTGAGCCATTAATAAACGGACGTATTTTTTAATATAAAAATGTTCCTGAAAGTTTCCGAATCCATGAGCTTC
>JAFGVG010000107.1 GCA_016938095.1 Bacteroidales bacterium | reverse complement strand
TTCATGTCAAACTCGGCAAAGTCGAGTATAATAAATTGTCCCCCCGGTTTTAAATGATGATATGCATTTTGAATGACGGTTTTTCTGATTTCGTGCGGGAAGCCATGAATAACAAAGCTTATAAAAACCTTATCAAAATGGTTTTGTAAATGGAATAACTGATCGATGCGTTGCTTCAGAAATACAACCTGTACGTCGTTGGTAAATCTTAGACAGAATTGTTTGTTCATATGATCTGAAATGTCCATACCTGTGATATGGCCTCTGTCATCGAGATACTGATGCATAAGCCAGGCGTTTCTGCCAGTTCCGCAACCCAAATCGAGAATGTGATCGTCGGCTTGCAGGTTAATATTCCCTATGGCTTTCTGGATAAACTTGCCGTATAATCCTAAAGATGCAAAGTTCATTACCCAATCGTAATAGCGCGCCGTGAGTCCTTTTAACTCCACATGAGAATCCGGATAAAGTTTGGTTTGCATTTCTCTGATGGTTAATCTTTTATGAATATTTCTTTAAGCTCTCCCTTTTTAATGGTAAAGAGGGCGTATTTTGCCGGATGGCTGACCAGTTCATCTTCAAAGTGTTTCATGTGCTTTGTTAAATGTGGAATAGCATCTTCAGGTTTTGCCTGGTCAACGATTACCTGAATAAAATGCCGGTTGACGATTTGTACATTTTTTCCAAATTGTCTTGATACCAGTATGTTAACCTGATTGTTTTTCAACAGTTCAACAATAGCAAGGCCCTTTTTACGTGCGCCGTGTTCCTGTTGTTCATCCATTGTTTTACAGGTATTGATCTCTTCTTTGATTAACACAATTTCTTTGTTGACGTATTCGCCAATAATGTATCTATCGGCATCACCAAAATGTTTGGCTTCGATTTGTGCGTTATGATTTACCGCAAAAGCTATTCTGATGGGCATGTTATCCATTTTTGGTTGCCTTGACAACAACAAAACTGCCTTTGCTGCAACCATTTTGCGGTTGCTGAACGTCTTTTATGTCATCCAGCGGACCAAAAACGGTCTGGCATGTTTTTTCAATTTCGAAACCACTTCCCCACAAAAGCTTATAAATTTCTTCGGTACTGAAAAAGCAGGCATCTTTATAAAAGAAGCTTTTTTCCCGATTGATCTGGTATTCTTTTCCAATGGGGCTGTTTTTGTCGACAAAACCCACAATAATCTGTCCGCCGGGTTTCAGAACCCTGTTGATTTCGCGCAGGCTTTGCATGGGGTCATCAACAAAGCAAATGGTGGTAACCATCAGGGCATAGTCGTATGTAGCATTGGGATACGGAAGTTTTTCGGCAATGCCTTGTACGGCTTGTAAACCTCTTTCCACGGCTTTTTCACGCATGGTAACCGAAGGGTCGCATCCTTCGGCAATGCCAAGGGCAGAGGCAAAAATGCCACTGCCAATGCCTATTTCCACTCCTTTGCCCTTTTTGGGTATCAGGCTTTGAATAGCTTTTATTTCCGATAGAAATACAAAGTAATGTTCTTCGAACCATTGTTCATATTTGCATAAATATTGGTCGAAAGGGAGTGTTTTGGCCATGGCTTATAATTCAGTTTATGAAGGATTTATCCGTTAAGAAAATGTTGTTAAATATTTAGTAATAAGATGCTAGACATATTGTTATTTATTGATTTACTGCATTTGTTCCATTATTTGTTCCGCTGCTGCAACGAAAATATTTCCGGCAGGGTAAAACGACTGATAAGGTTGAGAAGCGTAACTGATCTCAATAAAATCGGAAACCGTTGCCTGTTTTTGAATGGCAAATGAAATCAGATCGATTAAAGAAGTAACAGGTTCTCCACTGAGTACTTGTCCTCCAATGATCTTAAGCGTTTTTTTATCCGCAATTAATTTCATTCTCAGGTCTTTTTTTCCGGGCATATTCGGGAACTGCGTAGTTAATTGGCTGTATCCTTTTACAACTTCAAAATTGGCACTTAGAGCTTCATTTACAGATAAGCCGGTACCCCCGATGAAATAGTTGTAAACTTTTGTTGCTGCACCATTAATAAAGCCTTTGTATATTGTTTTTTTACCCAGTAAGTTATCAGCAAGTATGCGAGCCATTGGTACTGCATTGGTGGCCAGTTTTCCACCCGTAACTTCTCCTGTAATATAACTGTTGAATTGCGCACAATCACCTACTGCATATATATCTTTCAGGTTGGTTTCCATATATTCGTTTACGATTATGCCCTGTTTCCCTGTTTTAAGTGGGGTGTTGGCAATAAAACCGAGCTCGGGAACAACTCCGGTGGCGAAAACAACCAATCCTTTGATTGTGGTGTTCTGATGTCCGATGCATGGAGCATAATCGCTTAAATAAATAACTTCACCGGTGTCGAGGTGGACTTCATCAACGGAATTTTTACCGATGAGTTTCTCAACCCTGGTGTTTAACAACAAATCAATGTTATTGCGTATCAACTCTTCTTCAGCTTTACGGGCAAATTCGTTACCAACAATGTTAGGCAGTACATGCGATGCCATATCTACCAGCGATACGTCTAATCCTTTATTTTTCAATGCCTGGGCTAATTCAATCCCAATAGCTCCTGCTCCAACAATTACCACTTTTTCCAATCCATTATTAACATAAGCCATAATGGTTTCTAAATCCTGCTGGGTCTTAAAACCCATTACCCCATTTAAATGTACGCCCGGGATGCCGGGGATTAATGGTTTGGCCCCTGTGGCAATAACCAGCTTATTGTAAGTGAGTATATCTTTGCTTTTTAGTACAAGCATTTTTTTGTCAAAATCTACTTTAACAGCTTCGTCGTGCAATAATTCAGCGCCGGAATCCGTAACCAGGGAATCACTTTTAAAACACTTTTGCTCCTCAATAAGGTTTTCTATCACATAAGGCATTGCGCAATAGATCATACTGTTTTCCTCGGGTCGTACAATGGCCATAGTCATTTTTTTACCTAATCGTTTTGCCAGTGTTATACCCGAAGGTCCACCCCCAACCACAACTAAATCATAATTTTTCCTCATCATTTATTCCTTTACATATTCATTAATGGGTAATTCTTTCAGGTAAGCCGACAATTCTTTTCGATTTTTGGAAACTGAAATCATACCGGAACGCACAAATTGCATAATTCCATAGGGCTCGAGAATTTCATAAAGCTTCTCGGTGTCATCTATATGGCCTGTATTTTCAATAATTACAAAATCTTTTTGTACATCAACCACATGAGCGTTGAACTCGCGTAGCACCTGTTCGAGATTTTTCTGAATGGCCGATTCGATGGGTATCTTGTACAAAGCAATTTCGCGATAAACTATCTGGTCGTTCAGGTACCAGTCGGCAAACAATACCTCGGTTAATTTTTCGATTTGTTTTGCCACCTTAATGATTTGTTCTTCGGATTCTACGACCACTATGGTAAACCTGTGTATACCTTTCATTTCGGTGGATGATACCGTGAGACTTTCAATATTGATATGTCTGCGTGTAAAAATAATGGTTATCCGGTTAAGCAATCCAATGTGATTTTCAGAGAAGGCAATAATGGTGTAAGTTTCTTTCATGTCTTTTATTTATAGGGTATTTAAGGGTAAAGAACAATTGAATTACAGCACTGCATCTTCAAGTACAATTTCATCAACAGCTTTACCCGGATAAATCATGGGAAAAACATTGGCTTCTTTTTCGATTTTTATCTCAAGCAGATAGGGACCCTGATGATGCAACATATTGTTAATTGCAGTATCCAGTTGTGTGCGCTCCTCTACTAACTTGCTTTCGATTCCAAAAGCCTTGGCAAGCATTGGAAAATCAGGAGTTGGCATTTGTGTTTCGGCATAGCGTTTATCGTTGAATAATTGCTGCCATTGTCTGACCATTCCCAGGAAATTGTTATTCAGAATAATCATTTTAACGGGCAGGTTATACTGGAATATAGTTCCCAGTTCCTGCATGGTCATTTGAAAACCTCCGTCGCCTGAGAGTAACACAACGGTTCTGTTGGGTTGACCTACCTGAGCTCCCATGGCGGCTGGCAGGCCAAACCCCATGGTGCCTAATCCCCCTGAGGTAATGAGTGAATTGGGAATTTTATAATGATAATACCTCGCTCCCATCATCTGATTCTGACCGACATCGGTCACAATAATGGCGTTGCCCCTGGTTTTTTCCGATAACAATTGTACAATCTCACCCGCCCTTATTTTGCCTTCATGCGGTGAACACTCCCGGTCGATGACTTTCTCTTTTTCGATATGGTTTAATTCGTGGAATTTTTGTAACCAGGCTTCATCAGTTTTATAGCTGATCATGGGGGTCATCTTTTCCAGGAAATCTTTTATGTCGGCACATATTGGAAGGTGAGCCTTAACGTTCTTATTTAACTCAGCTTTGTCGATATCGACATGAATGATTTGGGCTTTTGTGGCATATTTTTCGAGGTTGCCGGTTACCCTGTCGTCAAACCGCATACCTGCCGCAATAATCAAATCGGCTTCGTTGGTAAGCACATTGGGCCCGTAATTGCCATGCATACCCAGCATTCCTGTATAATAAGGACTGTCTTCATCAATGGCCGATTTTCCCAATAAGGTAACAGCAACCGGCATACCGGTTTTGTTTATAAATGCTTCGAGTTGCCTGGTGGCTTTTGCAAGAAGCACTCCATGTCCTGCAAACAAGATTGGTTTTTTCGATGCCGATATCATGCTTAGGGCTTTTTTTGTATCGGCATCATTCAGTGCAGGATGCGGATTATAGGAACGAATTGACTTGATTCGCTTGTAGTTGAAAGTGGTTTGTCCGATCTGGGCATCTTTGGTGATGTCGAGGAGTACCGGCCCCGGTCTTCCTGTATTGGCAAAGTAAAAGGCTTTGGCAATGGCATCGGGTATTTCATCAGCGCTGGTAACCTGGAAATTCCATTTGGTTACGGGCATTGACAAACTAATCATGTCTGTTTCCTGAAAAGCATCGGTACCCAGAAATGCGGAAGCAACCTGTGCTGTAATAAAAACCACCGGAATTGAATCGAGATTGGCATTGGTAATTCCGGTAATCAGGTTGGTGGCGCCAGGGCCCGACGTGGCAAAGCAAACCCCTGTTTTACCTGTAACCTGTGCATAAGCTTGTGCGGCATGTGCAGCACCCTGTTCATGCCTTACCAGAATATGTTTTAATTGGTGCCTCCGGTTAAATAGTTTATCATAAATAGGCATAATGGCACCGCCCGGATAACCAAAAACAGTGTCGGTTTTTTCTTTTAACAGGGCCAACAGAATAGCTTCGGCACCAGTAATAATATGATTAGTGTTCATGTTGAATCATTATTGAGGAGATTATTTTTTCATCGGATTTCAACTGGCCAAGGATGTAGTCTTCTACCAACCTGCGGATGGTGCTGACAGGAATGCCAACAAAAAGATTAATGCCGTATGGAGCAAACAAATGAATGGTACTTTTGCTGGCTTTGTAAATGATGATATCGGTTATCCCTTTTTCTTTAGCCCATTCCGGTAGTCTGTCAAGCAGTTTTTTTGAAATGTTCTCAATTTCTTCGCTTATGACATTTCCGTCTGCAATGGTGAAAACCTGGAAATGTTTACTTTGTTCCAGGTAAACACTTAGTTTTCCTTTTAATACCGGTATAGCTAACTTTTTCACACGGACTGATTTTAAACGGGTCAAAGATAGCCGCGAATCATCGTTGTTTGAGAGGAAACCCGCACAAATAGACCATGTTTTAGGTTGAAAAACCATAAGACTTTTCTTATCATTTTATAAGAATTTGCTGCCTTTTAATCAGGATCATCGCATAAGTTGCCTAATAATGGATGCTTAATCCAAATCTTGAGTTATTTTTGTGGGGTATCTTTAAGAAAAATAACCTTGGTATCACGCACAAATAATAGCTGTGCTGAATGTACTAAAGCATCGAAGTGCTTTCATCTGCTATATCCCGATGAACTGGAGTTTATCAGTAAGAAAAAAACCCAGGTAAACTACCTGAAAGGGGAAACTATTTTTAAGCAGGGTGCGTTTGCTCCCTATGTTATGTATGTAGCTGATGGATTGGTGAAGGTGTATTTGCAAACCGGAATGAATAAGCAAATTAACATTCGCCTTGTCAGGCAAGGCGAATTTATGGCTTTTTCATCGGTTTTTGAGGAAAATGTCCACCAGTATTCTGCGGTAGCCATTAAGGAATCTACCATATGTATGATTGACAAAATGGCTCTTAAACAACTTATTTCAAAAAATACAGATTTCGCCTCGCGCATTATTTCGCGAAATTATAAGAACGAATACCGGTATCTTGAAATCATCCGTAACATATCATACAGCCAGATGCGGGGGAAACTGGCCTCGGCCCTGTTGTACCTGTCGAATGACGAATTGATTGCCGAAAATGTTTTTCAGTATCTGACCCGTCAGGATATTGCCGATTTTGCTTCCGTTACCATGGAAAGCGCCGTAAAATTCCTGAAAGAATTCGAAGCAGAAGGACTGATTCAAATGCAGGGGAAGGACATTCTTATTCCTGATCGCGAAAAACTGGCGCTGATCAGCCGGAATGGTTAGGATTATGGCCGTTGCATACAAACCACTTTCCTAAAATTCGATTCCTTTTCGGGCTTCAACCCCGCTGGTATAGTAGTGTTTTATTTCTTTCATTTCCGTCACCAGGTCGGCGACTTCAATGAGTTTGTCAGGGGCATACCGGCCGGTGATGATTACTTCGGTTTCTGCTCTCCTTTTATTCAGGCTTTCGAGCAGTTCCGCCACGGAAAAAAGGTTGTAGTATAAAGCAATGCAGGCTTCATCCAACACTATTACATCGTATTCACCCGATGCAAGCACTTCTGTTACTTCTTTCAGCCCGTTCCGGGCGGCATCAATATCTTTCTGCGTGGGCTTTTCAACAATAAAACACCCCAATCCGTATTGCCTGATAACAATGGTTGGCAGATACCTGTGCACAGCATCAATTTCAGCATAATTCAGACCTTTCACAAACTGTGCAAAGAAAACCTTTTTGTCCGCACCGGCTGCCCTGACTGCCAGGCCCAATGCCGCGGTGGTCTTTCCTTTCCCGTTTCCGGTGTATACCTGAACAAAGCCTTTCATTGGCATTTATTATGGTCGCAGCTAAAGTAAAACAACCTTACCGTTCAATCACATTTTTTGTGAGCGATTCACGTATCATGTTGCGCAATTCGAGTTGCTTGTTAAGCACCACATCTTTACGCCGCGGACGGTAAAACTCGGGGTATAAACTTTTGGCAAGCGGATTGTATTTCAACTCGTTGGGGGTCCCTTTGATATCAATGGCCAGTTTTACCGGCAGCGGAGAATCCACCACCGAAATGTTGTAGTTAAAAGTCAGGTCGAAGTTATGTCGTCCCCCTACCACGGCTTTGTACTTATCCATGACAATGAGGAAGGGATAAACATCAATTTCATCACGGAACAGGGTGAACTCAGCAGATAACGTGTCAACCCGGTTTTCTGTCTTTTTGTTAAATTTAAGTGTTTTGGCAATTTCACTGAAGGTTTCCCCGTCAAGCAATACCAGGTTAGTTCCGGAGAGGGAGGATGCGCCCCGTAAAGTGGACTTTTTAGGGTTATACAGCGAATCGAGATAGGTTTCGACGGCTACGTGCAATTCAGCTTTGCCACGGAACGACCGCAACATGGGCATCAGCGTGTCGATATCGGGGATCATGGTCAGCAGTTCTTCAATTTCCACATCGAGCATATGGTAGTCCATGCCGAGAAAAAGGTGATTCCGGCGCGGGGTTTTATACATGGCAGTAAGCTGCATCCGGGCGGCAGGCGTGGAAAATGTAAGCCTGTCAAGTATCAGAATACCGTTGCTTAACCTGACCTCGCCCTTGATATCTGATATGGTGTCTTTGCCATAGGTGGCCTTATAGACATCGGTCTGAAGCAGTATGTCAATCCCTTTGGGTACCATGTAAGGCCCTGCAAAGGCAGAATCAGCAGGAGTTTCGTCTTTTGAGGCGGTCTCCTCTTCGGTTTCCTCATTTCCGATACCGTTGGTCAGCGTCATCAGTTGCAGCACATTGGTGGAATCCGAAACAAACTTAAACCTGCCCTTCAGGATGGAGTCACCCCTGAAATACGATAAAATATTGTGCAGGCTTCCCGACAGGTTAAAATCGGATTTATCGAGCTTAATCCTGCTTTCCTGAATGGAAAATACTTCAGGCTCAAAGTCCATTTGAATGGAAGGTATTTCCACCGGGTAGGGAAGTGAAGTCAGTGATATCTTTCCCTGTTCAACATCAATAAAGCCTTTGGCCAACCACTGCAGGAATATGTCCTCTTGTGATTTGTCGTTAACCACATCGCCCTTGATGTTAATGGCTTCAAACTCCGCTTTGTTGTTGCCAAAGGTGCTGGTAAGCTGATTGCTGGCAAAGGCAAGCTGTATTTCGGGTTCTTGCGGTGC
>JAFGVG010000106.1 GCA_016938095.1 Bacteroidales bacterium | reverse complement strand
GGATCTACCCGTATCCCCATTATTCAGGAGGTTGTTGAGAAATTCTTCGGTCGCAAACCCTCAAAAGGTGTAAATCCCGACGAAGTGGTAGCCGTTGGAGCAGCCATACAGGGCGGTGTGCTCACCGGTGAAGTAAAAGATATTCTACTGCTTGACGTAACCCCGCTTTCACTGGGGATCGAAACCATGGGCGGTGTGGCTACAAAACTTATTGAATCCAATACCACTATTCCCACCAAGAAGACGGAAACCTTTACCACGGCCTCGGACAATCAGCCTTCTGTTGAAATTCATATTCTTCAGGGCGAAAGACCTATGGCCTCCGATAACAAAACCATCGGCCGGTTTCACCTCGATGGCATTCCGCCTGCCCCCAGGGGAATCCCGCAAATTGAGGTAACGTTCGACATTGATGCCAATGGTATTCTGCACGTATCGGCAAAAGACAAGGGAACAGGAAAACAGCAGAGCATTCGCATTGAGGCTTCTTCGGGACTTTCGTCCGACGATATCGAAAGAATGAAACGCGAAGCCAAAGAAAATGAAGCACGCGACAAGGAACAGCGTGAACGCGTAGACAAACTGAATGCAGCTGACAGCCTGATATTCCAAACCGAAAAGCAACTCAAGGAATTTGGCGACAAATTGCCTGCCGATAAAAAGGGCCCCATTGAACAGGCCCTCGGTAAGCTCAAGGATGCCCACAAATCGCAGGATCTGGCCGCTGTTGACAAAGCCTCTGCGGAACTAACTTCGGTATGGCAGGCTGCCTCCGAAGAGCTATACAAGAACCAGCAACAGGCAGGCGGACAACAGGAGCCTCAGCAGGGATACACCGCCGATGCCGGAGCCGGCCAAAACGGTGGAAACAAAAAAGACGACGAAGTTACCGATGTTGATTTTGAAGAAGTAAAGTAGTGTTTATTTTAAGTGTAGTTAAAAAATCCCGCAAATGCGGGATTTTTTTTTGCAATTCATGCATTTAAATTCATTTTGATATTCCAATGCCATTCGCTATATTTTGGCTTTGATTGTTGACGAATTCCTAATCAGTTACAATTTTACAGCTATGTTAAACAAAATGCTTTTCACCCTGCTGACTTCAGCAGCCATCCTGTTCACCTCCTGTTCCACGCCCCACTCGCCTGCCATTGTCGATGCCTCGTCGGCTGATATGTCTGCTGAAAGACTTAATAATATCGACAACCTTTTGCAGGAAAGTATTGACAGCAACTGGATCAACAGCGCTGTTGCCTATATTGCCCGTGAAGGTAAGCCGGTTTATTATAAGGCTTTTGGAATGTCTGATGCCGAGAACAAGGTTCCCATGGAAAAAGATGCCATTTTCCGCATCGCCTCACAAACTAAAGCCATTACAAGTGTCGCCGTAATGATGCTTTTTGAGGAAGGGCGTTTCCTTCTCGATGATCCGGTTTCGCGGTATATACCGGAATTTTCCAGCCCCAACGTATTGCTGCAATATAACCCGGCCGACACTACCTATACCACCCTGCCGGCTGAAAGGGAAATAACCATCCGTGACCTGCTGACCCATACATCGGGTATCGATTATGCAGGTATCGGATCGCCCACCATGACTGCCATTTACGATAAAGCTGGCATTCCGGTTGGTTTCGAGCATCGGCCCATTATACTGGGTGACGCCATTAAGAAACTGGCTTCATTGCCGCTGACACATCAACCCGGGGTAAAATTCACCTATGGGTTAAATACGGATGTGCTTGGCTACCTGGTGGAAGTTGTTTCGGGAATGCCGCTCGACCAGTTCCTGAAACAGCAAATATTTGAACCACTGGACATGAAAGACACCTATTTTTACCTGCCTGCAGAAAAAAAAGCCCGGCTGGTACCCGTATATACCGAGGATGCATCAAAAAACCTGGTTAAACTGACTACCGATAACTTTGGCGGGCTGGACCCAAACTACCCGCTGGCTTCAGGCACCTATTTTTCAGGTGGTGGCGGGTTGAACTCAACCATCCTGGATTACGCTGCGTTTCTGCAAATGTTGCTCGATGGCGGTAAGTACAAGGGTAAACGACTGCTTGCAGAAAGAACCGTTGAACTTATGATTTCCAATCAGATTGGCGATCTCAACCTGGGCACCAACAAGTTTGGCCTGGGTTTTGAAATTACCACGCAAGCCGGTGAGGCAAAACTGGGTGTAACGCAGGGATCATTTGCCTGGGGTGGTTTTTTTGGCACCACCTATTGGGCCGATCCCGAAGAAAACCTGGTTTGCCTGCTGTTTTGCCAGCAATACCCCATCAGTCACGGGGAAATCTCTGACAAATTCAGGGTACTGGTGTATGCTGCGCTGAATGAATAACAACACCCTTAACCAACCGTTACAAAAAATGCAGTGATACATTTTGCTATCTTTGCATTTATTAATTTACCAAAAGATGCGCTTGTTGATAATTATGCTGTTCTCGGCGCTTTCATGCGCAACAGCAATTGCCCAGTCCGATACGGTATTTAATCAGACTGATGCCCGTAACCTGAAGCAGGGACACTGGAAGAAGTATTACCCGAACGGTAACCTTATGTACAAAGGTTATTTTACCGACAATAAACCTGTTGGAGAAATGCGCAGGTATTTCGAGTCGGGAGCGCTGCGGGCAGTGCTATACTACCATGCCGGAAGCGAGTATTCAAGTGCCAGGCTCTATTATGAAAATGGGAACCTCGCTGCTACAGGTAATTACTTCCATACCCAAAAGGACAGCACCTGGGTATATTACAGTTTTTACGAAAAGGTAAAAACCGCCGAAGAGACGTTTCAACAAGGGAAACGCCATGGCATGATGATCAACTATTACAGCAACGGCGAACCATCGGAACGTCTCGAATGGCATGAAAACATGAAATCGGGGATTTGGGAACAATACTTTCCCGGAAATATCCTCAGGCTTAAGGCAGCCTATGTAAATAACAAACTCGAGGGTAAGTTCATGGTTTATTATGCCGACGGCAAACCCTATATTGAAGGTGACTATTTGAATGACCGCCGTAATGGCACATGGACCTTTTATAATGCCGATGGTTCCCTTCAGAAAACGCTGCATTACACCAATGGTATAGCTGCAGAAGAAAATGAACTGAATAAGGAGCAACAGGACTTCTTCAGAATGATCGATGAGAATCAGGGAAAATATGAAGAACCCGATGAAACCAACTTCCTTACCCCGCAAAACAGGCCATAATAGGCTCACTGCGGGCTTAATTATCCGGAATTGTCTGTTGTTCTTACCGGCATTACTGGCTTTATGCCCGTCGGATACGCAGGCTCAGCATCCCTTTGAACAAACAGCTCCGGACCGATACCGCATTCCCTTTACCGATAAAACGGGTACGCCCTATTCCGTTGATGCTCCCGGAGAATTTCTTTCTTCACGGTCCATCGAAAGAAGACAAAAACAAAACATACCTGTTATTGCCAACGATCTTCCTGTTAACCCGGCTTACCTCGACAGTATTGCCGCGGCAGGGGCAGAGATTCTCAACGTTTCGAAATGGCTCAATGCAGCAACAGTGAAAATTACTGATAACAGCACGCTCGAAAAAATTGTCCGGTTGACTTTTGTTAAGAAAGGTTCTTTTCCGGCTCTTTCGGTAAAGGCTCTGCAATCCCACAATGCCACACAGCATCTGCAATTTCAGGTGTCCGATTATGGCCCATCGTGGTGGCAAACGGCCATACACAATGGCAATTATTTGCATGAAAGCGGTTACACCGGTAGCGGCAAAGTCATTGCAGTTATCGATGCAGGTTTCCTGAACACTGATCAGTTGCCGGCGTTTGAACGTTTATGGGCTGAAGGAAGGATACTGGCAAGCCGCGATTTTGTCAGCCCGGGCCAGAGTGTCTTCAGACAACAAAGTCATGGTATGTCGGTGCTTTCAATCATTGGCGGATACATACCGGGTGATTTAACCGGCACTGCTCCCGATGCATCTTTTTTATTGCTTCGTTCCGAAGACGGCTTAAGTGAATACCTTGTTGAGGAAGATAACTGGGTAGCCGCAGCCGAATTTGCCGATAGCGCAGGCGCCGACATCATCAATACTTCGCTGGGTTATACCGTATTCAACGACACCCTTCAGAACCATGCGTATGCCGATTTGAACGGCGATGTTACCCGTATTTCGCGGGCTGCTGACATAGCAGCATCAAAAGGAATGCTGGTAATAATAAGTGCAGGCAACCAGGGACAAACCGCATGGAAACACATTTCAGCCCCGTCTGATGCAGACAGCGCTCTTGCCATTGGTGCGGTTGATCGCTACGGAGTGATAGCAGGTTTTAGCGGACGGGGTCCTTCATCGGATCAACAGATTAAACCTAACATTGTTGCCATTGGCAGCGGCACCTATGTGCAAAACCTCGATGGGACCGTCAAACCCGGTAACGGAACTTCATACTCAGCCCCGGTGATTACCGGACTGTCAGCCTGTTTATGGCAGGCAAATCCCAATGCCACCGCCATGGAAATATTTAATGCCATTTGCAAAAGTGCCGATCGTTACACTTTCCCGGACTTTGATTACGGATTTGG
>JAFGVG010000105.1 GCA_016938095.1 Bacteroidales bacterium | reverse complement strand
TAACTTTGCATAAAAGCAGAATCCTTTGAAAAAAGCCGGAGATACCTATATCGACAATGAACATTTCTGGTTTCCACTTGATAATGCCGCGAAAATATATCCTGCAGTCCGTTCTTCGGAGCATACCACGGTATTCCGGATTTCGGCTACCCTTAAAGACACGTTAAAAATTAGATGTCTGTTTAAGGCCATTGCCATGTCCTCCCTACGTTTTCCCTATTTCAGGTCGAAGCTGCGCAGGGGACTATTCTGGTATTATCTGGAGTATACACCGCAGCCCTGGATACCTAAGGCAGATGGGACACCTTTTTGCCGTGCTTTCAAAAATGGCCGAAAAAACCAATTGCTTTTCAGCATTCTCGTTGGTCCGAACAAAATAAGTGTGGAATTCTCACATATTCTGACTGATGGCTATGGTGCCTATGTTTTTCTAACTACGTTGCTGAAATACTACCTGATGAACACCGGTGCGGATATATCGGGAAGTCTGGGTATAGTATCTGACAAGGCCATGATTAAGGAAGAATTTGAGGATGCATACAATCGCTATTTTAAAGCTGACATTCCCCCGGTTGTTAAATACAGCAGGGCATTTCACCTGCCTTTTGCCCTAAGGCCAAAACCCCGTTTCAGCATCATCACGGCAAGTCTTTCGCTTAACGAGATAAAAAATGTGGCCAAAAAAAACGGTGTCAGCATTACCGAATACCTGACTGCAGTTTATTTATTTGTACTTCAGGATATTTTTCACGGGAATCGGTACAACAGGTTCAGCAAAATATTGCGTATTCAGGTTCCCATTAACCTGCGCAACATATACCAGTCGGCTACGCTCAGAAATTTTTCACTCTTCGTCATGCCCGAAATCGATCTGCGACTGGGGCATTATACTTTTGACGAAATTGTCCGCATTGTTTATCACAAAATGCAGCTCGAAACAGATAAAAAATTCATTAACAAGATCATTTCACGCAATGTGGGCAGCGAGCGTAACCTGTTGGTTAGAGGTATACCGTTGTTTATCAAAAGTCTTGTGTTACGATATAAGTTTTATTCAGTAGGAGTTAACCAGTATTCCGGGGTAATAACAAACCTTGGTAAGGTAAGCCTGCCGGATTCCATGGCCAGCCAGATAGACAGATTTACCCTTATTGCGCCGCCTCCCAACAAAAAAATAAAGGTCAACTGCGGAATCATCGGATATAACAACCAACTAATCCTTACCTTTGGCAGCGTAACCAGTTCTACCGAATTGGAGAAAAAATTTTTGCGTTACCTGGTTAGTCAGGGGATTGGTGTTAAACTCATCCAACAATAGCTACTGGCATGTATTTATGCAATAAATGTGGTATTGAGCTCGATGAGGGCATGACGGTGTGCCCTTTGTGCAATACACCTGTAAACACAAAGGTCGTATCAGGAAATCAACCTGTTAATGAACTGGTTGCTGGCTCAAACGACAGCTTCATAACCGGACTTGAAAAGCTGACATCTGTGCAAAAGCGAAAGCTGTTCTGGGAACTGTCGGGGATCATCATCTTTTCAGGAATACTCATGACCCTTATTATCAACCTGGTCATTTCGGGGAAAATAACCTGGTCAAGGTATCCTGTCACAGCCTGCCTGGTAGTATTTGCCAACATAACGTTACTCTCATTCTGGCGTCATCGCCTGGTTCTTTTTCTGGCTGGGAGCTTTTTTTCTACCGCTTCGCTGCTGGTTTTGATGGATTTTTACAACAATAAAGCCGGTTGGGGTACCCAACTGGGTGTACCTTTATTGCTTGCTTTGTATGTTTTAATTTGGTTGTTAGCCCTGCTGGCCCGAGGGACCACTAAACAGGGCCTGAACATACTCGGGAATTCTTTTGTGGCTATTGGGATTTATACAATGTGTACCGAAGGCATTGCAACACGATATGTGAACGGTGAGATGACCTTTAGCTGGAGTCTGATTGTTATGGCTTCGATGATACCCATTGCAGGCATTCTTTACTTCTTTCATTACCGGCTTAATAAAGGTATAGAATTACGCCGTTTTTTTCACATTTGAAACCAGGCGAAGAGCTCAAGCCATAGATCGCGGTCGTGCACGTAATACAGTAAAAAAGTGCCGATCCATCCATGAGTAAGCCCCAGTGCCCACATATTTCGCCAGCGATAATATACAAAGAGAAAAACCACCTCCATGGCCAGGGTAAAAATCATGAGCCTGCCATCAGGAAAATGTATAAGACTGAATAACAAAGACGTAACAAAGAGGGCAGGGTAGGGCTTCAACGAAAAAAGACGGTTGCGGGCAAGCCATTCTCCAACGATACAGATCATCATAAACTGCTGGATAATACCCCATAGCGGATAAAGAAGCAGAACAGGCAGGATGTGTGGATTGAATAGATCAATCTGGTTAATACGTGCAAAAACAAACATAAACCACAGGCTTGCCAACAAAAAGGGTATCAGTAAAAACATCGATCTTCGGAATCCTTCCCTTCGAAAACCCCAGTATTGCAATATTGAATGATCAGCTTTCCAGCGCTGGTATACATACCCACCCCAAAAAAGGCAAATACCGGCAATGAAGAATGCACGCATACCCAACCCGTCCATGATGACAAACTTTAATGCAGCTGTCACCAGCAAGGCAATGAATTCAAATGTGTGATGTTTTTTCCGATGTAATGTCATTGTTGCTTTAATAGGCCGATATCAGTCTGAAGTAAAAGCTTTACTGATTGCTGAAAACCTTTTTCAGCAATTCGGTTGTGCGGGCCACGGGATCTTTTCGGATTTTAAGTTCTTCTTTGGCAATCATCACAAACAATCCCTCAATGGCTTCATCGGTAACATAGCCAGCGAGATTGGGATTCATTTTTTCGACAAAGGGAATTTTATTGTAGGCGTTGATCAAATCCGACCAATATTTGGTAGCATTTACCTTGTTGAGCGAGTTGCTGATAACAGGTTCAAACCGTGCCTTAAGTTCAGGTGTGGTTGTCCGCTGTAGATAAAGGGTGGCAGCATTTTCCTGTCCCTTCACTATACCAATGGCATCGCTAATGGTCAATCCCTTAATGGCTGCTACAAAAATAGGTTTGGCTTCTTTGGCTGCATCTTCTGCCGCACGGTTTATGGATAGAATGGCATTGTCGACCTGGTTTCCCAATCCAACGGCCCGCAATTTCGATTCGATGTTTGCAGCTTCCGGCGGGAAGGGAATTTTTATTTCAGCATTTTTAAAATAGCCATCCACAACCGATACTATGTTAACACCTTCGGTAATACCCTTGATGAGGGCTTCTTTAATACCTGCGGCAGCCTCGTTTTCGGTAAGACCGGCGGGGGATGTTGCAACTGTATTTGAAAGATCCTGCATAAACTGGGTACAGGAGTATAATAGCAACAAAGCTACAATGGCCGACAGCAGGTGAATTCTTGTTTTTTTCATAACAGCAGATTATATAAAAGAATTATTAAGTTGGAATAACACCCAACACAATGCGTAAGTTAGCGATTTATTTGAGAAAAATAAATCATCATATCTCATAACCGGTTACAAATAATTCTGCTAAATCTTTCACAGTAAATATTCTTTGCTTAATTTAGTTTCGCCCAATAAAAGTTATTTTCAATAAAACAACCAACAAAAACCAACGCATGAAAACCGTATCTATTTATTTAAGGTCAGTCCGGACTGAAAAAGGAGGACAGCTTTCCCTTTTTGATTCCAATCGTAACAGCGGTATTGATGACCTGGAAACCCTTGTTGCACCTGGCTCCATGGTTATCTGGAAACCTGATTGTTTAAGCAGCATAAAAGCAATCACAGCCATCAGAGCCAAATCGGAAAACAACGCCCTCTTTGGCAATAAACCTGTTAAAAGACGTTTTTGTAAAGGGTTTTACCTGCTCATTCCCAAAGATATCAAGGAAGGAAGGGAAGCCTATGCCATTGATTATGTCACCTGTGATGGTGAAAAGAAATCGATTGATCCCTATATCAAGATTAAACCACCGCAGCCCTAAGATATGATAACACTTCTCCGGCTGTCAATCATCCTTATATTTCTTTCGCAGGCTACCATTTTTGCTGCCGACTGGCAACAAAGCGACAGCCTGAAAGGGCTCATTGCAAGCAATGCGGTAAAAGATGACCAGCAGTTTTATAATATTTGCTGCGCCATAGCTGAAGAATCGGCTGATGCAGATGAGATATTGCATTTCAGTAATGAGGCCATAAGGTTGGCTGAAAAATTGAATATCAATCCCGCCCGGCCATATCTGCTCAAAGGTGTAAGTTATCTCAACACCGGAAAACTAGCCCTGGCCCTTGAGTATTTCACCAAATCGGCAAATGAATATATCCGGAGCAAAACCCAAACCGGACTGGCTTCGGCCTACCTATACATTGCCGAAGCATACAGCATGCAGGATAATCACAACAACGAAAAGTTATACCTGAAAAAGGCTATCGATATTTTCCGTGCCGAAGGGGACTCGGTGAGCATGGCCACTGCCTTGCATAACCTGGGATATGCTTCTTATAACATGGGACAATACGATACTGCACTCGTAATTTTTCAGCATACAGGGGATATTTACAAGCGGCTTGGCCATAGCATGGAATATGCTTATTGCATTGGTAACTCTGGTTTGGTTTATTCGCGGATGAATGAATTGGAGAAGGCAGAACATAATCTGCTTTATGCCATTGAACAGCTTAACAGGTTAGGTGACGAATATGCCGTGCCTGAATATATGATTGAATATGCTGCCATTCTGCAGCAGAAAGGCCAGTATAGTGAAGCCATTGAGGTAGCCGGGCAAAGTTATGCCATGGCTTCGGAAAATGATCATATCGAACTGATGCGTGATGCCGCCTACCGGCTTTCGAGGCTCTATATGGATATGGGAAAATACGACAGTGCCTGCCATTTTCAGGAGCTTTTTATCAGTTATAACGACAGTGTTAAGAACTACAGAAACGTTCAGCAGATGGCCGATCTGCGCACTGAGTTCGAGGTAGCCCAGAAACAATCGGAAGTGGATGTCCTTGAAAAAAACCGGATCATACTGCGCATCATAATTATCAGCCTCATTACCATATTATTACTTGCCGGTGGCCTTATCCTGCTATACTATATCAACCTGAAAAAACTGCGCAGGTTAACATCTGACCTGGAGGAACGTCAACGCCAACTCGAGGAACAGCGCGAAGAACTTAAGGAGCTTAACCGAATAAAGGATAAGTTTTTCTCAGTGATATCGCACGACTTAAGAAGTCCCATCAGCTCAATCGGTGGTATTTCGCATTTAATAAAGGAAAGCCTGGAACAGAACAACCTGGCCATGTTAACGGAAATTACCGGTTATATCGATCAGACTGTTTTTTCGTTAACCGGGTTGTTGGAGAATCTGCTGAACTGGGCACAGAGTCAGCAGGGTAAGTTTCCTTACAGCGAGGAAAAGCTGGATTTGCGTGAGATCATCGGTGGTGTTGTAAAGCTATTTGCATCGGTAAGCCTTGTAAAAAATATACAGGTAAAGCTTAAAATAAAACCAGGTCTGCTTATCAGGGGCGACCGCAACAGCCTGATGATGATCATACGTAATTTGCTCAGCAATGCCATTAAATTTACACCCCAGGGGGGCATGATTACCATTACCGGAGATCTGGCGGAAGACGGCGGGGTGAAAATTGCCGTAACCGACAGTGGTATAGGGATACCCGAAGAAAGAATTCCCTGGCTGTTTGAATTCAGGGAAAACAAAAGTACCTATGGAACCGAAAAAGAAAAGGGCGTTGGGTTAGGGCTGACACTGGTAAACGAATTTGTGAAGCTCAACAAGGGCACCATTGAAGTTAATAGCACCGTTGGTAAAGGAACTATTTTTACATTGTTATTCCCGGTTTATAAGGACTGAGACAAGAGAACAGCAACAGGGGCAAGGAAGCCAAAACAATCCTGAAGAAGTATTTTGGGGTAACGATCAACTGACCCAGGGGAATAAAATGCATCAGAATTGCAACTCCAGTTTACCTTTGTGGCTGTCCAGTACAACCTCTTTTGACACGCCGTTTACCGTTACCCGGTATTTTCCGTAAAAACCGGATGTCGAAAAGGTACCATGGGTATCTGCAACACCTGATGCATTGGTCCACCACTCATCATAAACCAGATCCCTGTATGCTTTTGCAGTTGGTGTGGGCGACCAGTCGCGGTTATACATCGACGAGGCCGGGATCCAGTTGGCGCCTGCCCAAAAACCCCACATAATGATTCCCTTTACCGCCGGGTGGGCAAAGCAAATCCTGTAATAATCCGCAAGCTCCCGGCCGTTAATTTCTTCTTCCTCAGGGGTCATGGCAGTGTTTCTGTTGAAGTAGAACTTCGAGCGCTGACCGGGAATATTGAACTCCGTAACACGAATAGGCAAGTTGAATATCGATAATGAGTCGAGTGCATCCATCAAGGCTTTCCGGTCGAATGTCGCACCGTGAAGATGTCCCTGCACGCCTATACCGGCTATGGGAACGCCCTGTGAAAGCAGGGTGCGGATTTGTTTCATGTATTGCGGCAGCATTACACCGGTCAATATGTCATAATCGTTCAGGTAAAGCTTTGCATCGCTGTCGCCGTTGTGAGCCCACTCAGCCATTAATCCGGTGATGTCGGGTCCCAGCCGGTCTTCGTAGTAATTGCCATGGATCATTTCGTTGTTCAGGTCGTATTCGGCAAATCGTCCTTTATAGCGTGCAGTTACCGTTTCAGCCCTGTTTTGCAGTGTTTGCCTGAGTTCCTCATCACTGAGATCCTTAACCCAGGGTTGTATAAACTGGGAAATTCCCCAAAAGAGATTGTGGGCACGCAGGGGAATGCCATTTTCTTCGGTCCATTTCAGCATACCATCCACTATGGCATAGTTTACCTTTCCTTTCTCCGGTTCCATACTGGGCCATTTCACTGCATTTTCGGTTACAGCGGAATTGAAATTCAACAGAAATTTTTCTTTATACTGTTTAAGGTCATCCGCAGACATGGAGCCGTCGGCCATGCTGTTGGCAATGGCACATCCAAACCAGAATTCATGTTGCAGTTGTTCAACCTGCACATTGTCGCCGGGCTTGGCTTTCACCACTAATTCACCTTTGCGGTATCTGGCAATTGAATCGTTAATACCCGTGTATTGGGCTTCATTATTTTCAGCGGCGATGCATGAGATGATGGCAAGCATACCGATGCGCAGCATTCCTTTTGTATTTTTCATGTTCCATTTTTTATACCGATACCAAATGTAACAATTTAAAGAGAATGCATTGGCGGTTAATCCCGCTATTTCTTTTTTGTCCGGATAAAGATCATGGCGATTTAGGAAAATACTCGGGTGAAATAACATCAGCGAAATATAATATCAGTTGTATTACATTTATTAATGCTGCTATTCCTGAAAGGTCTTGTAGCAGTTTAAGTAAAGCGGGAAGCGTTTTACACCATGCCCTTCATTCATTTTTTCTAACAAGGTAATAAACCGACCTGAATGCAACAGGGTCATTTTTCAGGTGCTCAATCTCTGCAATATCACGACTGAAATATCCCAGCATTTCGGAACTACCATTCTTTTCTATTTGGCCGGCCAATTCTTTATAATAGTGGTTCCACCAGATATTTTCGTCTAAAATAAAAAAATCCATTAAGCTGCAGTTCTGATGAGCCATGAAGCTGATTTTGTTTTCGTGGTTTTTATACTCGTCATGTATAATAAAGTATCCGCCGGGTTTTAAAAACGCTATCGCTTTTTTAAAGCCGCTTTCAAATCCAACTACATTTAAAAAACCTTCAGCCAGGATAATATCAAAGCTGCTATTTTCAGCCTGAAAATCAAAAAACGAGACTTCCCGAATGTTGATGTTGGACTGCAAATGGTTCTCTATTAACGTATCCCGGAAAAAATCAAGAGCCGGCTTATCGGTATCAACAGCCGTTATTGTACCCTTGAAATGTTCAGCCAGCAAAAGGGTTGGAACACCTGTACCACAACCTATATCCAGCATCCTGTAATGCCCTTCTTTTGGAATGACGGAGAGGGCATTTTTAAGATACACCAGCAGCCCCTTCCTACATTGGTTCTTAATATCGTAATACGCTTTGTTCATGGCTTATGATTGGTATTGATCTACTGCAACCCATATTTTTAAAAATCCTCCGTTTCTTATCATTACTTGATTTGCTTACCTAAGGTAGCTATATTTTGTTTCTAAATGATCAGTAATATGGATTGCCCGGAGGGCATATGGTATTGTAGAAACCCAATGCGGTAGGTGGAAACTCAACTTAGCTGGACTAAAGGGTAATGAAAGACTAGTTTCAAATTATGCGAATGTAGAGGAGATGACATTAGTTATTTGATGGAATATCCTTGACTTTAGGAATCAATTATATTAACTTTTGTTAGATTTTAATTTGTTTGTCACTTTACCTATCATAGTCAGGAATAAAAGGAGGTTATCATGCAAGTGTTATCATTGGTAATATCTGCATGTGCATTTGTTTTCTCTGTTGTTGCTTTTGTTTTTGTCAGGCGACAGCAGACAGCAACATTGGACCTGCAGCGGGATCTTTCTTTCGAAGGTAAACTGGCCGATTGGCCTGATGCTTTCATAATACACGGTATAAACATAGAAGCTGCGAAAGCTGAAGGGATAACTGCCAAACAGATTGCTTATTTAATACTCAGTATTAATGCCCTGGCAGTATATTGCAGGGCTAACAGCATTGGTATTTATGAACAGATAATTGTAAGTGATTACCGCCAACGAATGTTTGCGCAACCTCACACACAACTTGTCTGGAGGTATGCTCGTTTCTGCATTCCGATGGACATTGCAAAATCCATCGACAGATATTTGTATGTAAAATATGGGTTACAATATTAGTAGAAACTTAATACATCACACTAACATAAAATCTGCCGATATCGAACTGAGGCTAAGGCCTCAATCCGATAAATCAAAATTTGAAATAGTGGAAACAGAAAATTTGCTTTAACATAAAATC
>JAFGVG010000104.1 GCA_016938095.1 Bacteroidales bacterium | reverse complement strand
TGGACACAAAGTGCTTCTTTCATTGAAATCAGCACGGTTGGCAACATGCTGGAATTGCTACACAAGGCATAGAAACAACTTTCTGATACAAAGCTTTTCGATTGTTCATAAATTGGTCTGTTCCCGGCTTCTTTTTTTATTACTTTTAGACCAGATCAATTTTATATGGCCACCAGGCATGCATCTGCTCTATTTTCCGTGTTACCCATGGAAGGTTGTCTTTTACCTGACGAAATCGATGAACTGAAGGATCATATTCAGGTTGTCGGATTCGAAGGAAAAGAAATCATTCTGCGCCAGCACACCCCTGTTTCACATGTGATGTTTGTGAAATCGGGGTTGGTTAAGATTTATAAGGAGGGCAGAAACAAGCGGAACTTTATTCTGAAGATAGCCCGGGCAGGAGAGTTTATTGGACTTATGTCCGCTTTCAGCACAGCGGTCAATCAGTTTTCTGCGGCGGCTGTTAACAGTGTCACCATTGGTTATATCGCACTGGATAAGTTTAAAAGTGTCATTCAGCGCAATAACGAATTTGTCTGTAGTGTTATACATTCGCTTAGCGAAGAAGGACTGTTTATTTTTGAGCGGCTTATCGGGCAGTCGCATAAGCAATTGCCCGGCCGGATTGCCGATGTCATCCTTTATTTTTCGGAAATTATTTACCAGAGCGATGTGTTTGAATTTCCCTTTACCAGACGTGAACTGGCTGAACTGGCAGGCACTACAAAGGAGAGCTTTATCAGAACACTATCTGAATTTAAAAACGATAAAATAATAAGTCTCGATGGTTCAACAGTTACCATTAAAAGTATGAAAATTATCAAAACCCTGAGTGAACTGGGTTGATCATATCCCAAACGTAAGTAAAGATGAAGATTATTGTTGCAGATGATTATTACACAAATCGCTTGCTGGTTTCAGAGATTTTAAAGAGCCTGGGACACGATTTTATTGAGGTTGAGAATGGGAAGCAGGCATTGGAAGCGTTGGAAAAACATAACGATATCGACCTTGTGCTGATGGACCTCGAAATGCCCGTAATGAGCGGTGTGGAAGCCATGAAGTATATACGGGAAAATCTCATGCAGCCCAAAAAAGATATTCCCATTGTTGCCTTAACAGCTCATACACCCGGTATGTTTATTGAGGACTGCCCGGGAAACGGATTTAACAAAATAATGGGGAAACCCTATTCCATAGAAAAAATTGTTGAATTGCTCGAGTGTTTTGATCGCAGTTAAAAAACGAACATTCCGTTTATAGATTCAGCAGGTCAACAATTTTTTGCAGTTCCTGCACATCTGACTCATCGAAATTTCCCAACAGGTTGCTGTCTATATCAAGCACTCCTGTTATCAGTCCGGCTTTGTTCCTGCAAGGTATGACCACTTCGGATTTCGACCGGGCATCGCAGGCAATATGTCCCGGAAATGAATGCACATCGGGTACCAGCACAGGTTGACCCGTTTTTATGCCTTCCCAGCAAACCCCGGTCTGGTAGGGCAGCTCAAGGCAGGCTACCGGACCCTGATAGGGCCCAACCTGTAGTTTTTTGTCGTCGAGCAGGTAAAATCCCACCCAGAAAAAACCATCCATCTTGTGGTATAAAATGGCATTGATAGTGGCCATTCGCGAGGTGAGGTTTTCGCTTTTTATCACCAGTAATTTCAGCTGATTGTAAACGCGCTGGTACCTGGCCTTTTTACGGTTTTTTATGTCGCTCATGGTATATCATTGAGATACCAAAGGTAATAAAAACGCCATTTGGTATTCAACGGGAATGTAGTATCTTGGTAACACGATATTGTAAATGGTGATATTATTTATATAGCTGATATTTAGCGTAATAATAATTTATCCTTGCATGGAACCTACTTTCTCATTTCTCGCCGGCACTGCCTTAACAATTGGCTTCCTGCACACTGTCGCCGGACCGGATCATTACCTTCCTTTTGTGGCCATGGCTAAAACACGGAACTGGTCGGTTGCCCGAACCATCAATATTGTCATACTTTGCGGGCTGGGTCATGTTTTAAGCTCTATTGTTATTGGATTTATTGGCATAGCAGCAGGCATAGCCATTTCAGGCATTGAACATGTTGAGGGTTTCCGGGGAAATCTGGCTGCCTGGCTGTTGTTCATATTCGGGCTGGCCTATATGGGTTGGGGAATAATTCGTTTGTTAAACAGAAAAAATCACCACCACCATCCAGCAGCAGATGCCAACAAAAAAATGACCTTCTGGATACTGTTTGCCATTTTTGTTTTCGGTCCCTGCGAACCGTTGATTCCGATTTTAATGTATCCTGCTGCTGAACATAATTATGGTGCAGTAGCCATAATTTCATCGCTATTTGCACTGATTACCATTGCAACCATGGTCATTATGGTACTTCTGTTGCTGAAAGGTATATCATTTGTAAAACTGAGTGCACTGGAAAAATATCAGCATGTTATTGCCGGAGTGGCCATTGCTCTTTGTGGTGCGGCCATTCTTTTTCTTGGACTTTAGCAGGCGATATTCGGTTAACCAAATAATGTTGCTATTCAAATGAAGAAAGGTTTATTCTGGCTGATACTGGCACTGTTACCGGTAGGTTTACAGGCACACCCCTGGAAGGCAGGACATTATATAATTATCGATACTGATGGGGGACTGGATGACTTCCGCACCATTTGCATGTTACTGGCATCGCCCGATATAAGGGTGCTTGCCATAACAACATCCACGGGTGTACTGGATGCCAAAGCAACCTACCATAAGGTAAAAAGCCTGCTCATTGATCTGCATCACCAGGGTTTGCCGGTTGGCTGCTTTTTTGATCAAAAGGCAGGTAAAAAGGGATGTCTGCCGGCACTTGATTTCAAATGGGGGGCAAGTCCATGCGATACACTTGCGCCTCCCGATGCTGTTTCTCTGATAAGCCAAGTGCTGGACAACCTGGAGGGCGAAAAGATCGATTACCTGTGCCTGGGCGGTTTAAGCAGCATTCACGCAATTTTTCAGTATTATAAAGGCTTTCATGAGCAGGTGGAGCGAATTTTATGGAGTAGTCCTATGGAGTTAAATGCGCGAAATTTTAATTTTAGCATCGACACGGGTTCGTTATCCAATTTGCTGGCACAAAAGCTTCCCCTTGTGTTAGTAAATACCGTGTCTCATAATCGTTACGACGATCGTTTCACGGATATGATTAAGAACATTCCCGGTATTCATGCCCAAAAGGTCTTTGAAAGCCTGAATATTAAGGAAACACCATATTCAAAGGCATTTTTTGATGAATCGCTGGCCCTGTTCCTGCATTTTCCTTCGCTTTTCAGGTGTGATACCTTAAATACACTGATTGGTTATCAATTAAACGAGTCCACCACGGCTGACGAAATCCATATGGCCTGCAAAAGCATATTATGGGGTGAAACCGTTAATCATAACCAGGTGCTGGAGTTCTTCCCTATGGATACGGCTTACTATTATCACGACGTACAGGAAATTGCGGATATTGCAATCAAAAAATATGGCAGGGAAGAATGGATTGCCGGGGTTATGGCAAATGAAATGCACCGTCATCTTGGCATTTATGCCATTATTGGGGTGAAAATGGGTTTAAGGGCAAAGGAATACTTTAGGGCGGGTATTGATGAGATGACAGTGTTGTCCTATGCCGGAATTGTGCCACCTTTCAGCTGCATGAACGACGGACTTCAGATAAGTACCGGTGCAACCCTGGGACATGGGCTGATTAAAATTGCTGCCGAAGATTTACGACTTCCAATGGCCGATTTTACCTATATGAATAGAACCATCCGGGTAACTCTACGCGATGATATCCGCAATAAAATTGAAGGGGATATCAGGGAATTAACAAAAATATATGGCCTCGACAGCGACATCTATTGGGAGCTTGTCAGGATGAAGGCTATTCGTTACTGGCAAAACTTCGACCGCAATGAGATTTTCAGCATCGAAGAACGTTAGGTTTGTTCATCACGGAGCGTGCCGGATCTCCTTTTCTTCTTCTCGGAATGTATGTGCTTGGATTCGAGTCGTTTTACCCTGGATGCCCGTGTGGGCCTTGTGGGAGTTCTTTTCTTTTGCAGCGTGAGTGCTTTTACAAGCAATCTGTAAAATCTTTCTGTTACCTTTTCCTTGTTTTCGTACTGTGAGCGTTCTGTCTGGCATACCAGAATAAGTTCACCGCTGCTGTTGATTCTTTTGGCCAGTGTTGTATAGATGAGCACTTTTTCATCCGGGGTTAACATGCCGGAAGCCATTACATCAAAACGCAATTCAACGCGCGAGCTGACCTTATTCACATGCTGGCCTCCCGGCCCGCTGCTTCGTGAAGCACTGAAATGCAATTCAGATGAGAAATTCCGTTCGGTCACCGGTATTTGCGGAATGTCCATATTTTTAATCCATTATAACCGGGGCATAAATTTCAGACAAACGGGGGTGGGTACATTGGATTCTATACCGGTATCCATAAGCATTCCCGATTCAGGATTAATCCGGAATGTTACAATGTTATCCGTATCCTGATTGGCTACCAGCAAAAATTGCCCGGTGGGATCGATAATAAAGCTGCGGGGTGTTTTCCCTTTAACGTGCTGGCTTCCAATCCAGGTGAGTTCGCCGGTTTTTTCGTCAACAGTATACATGGCTATGCTGTTATATGAACCTCTGTTACTGGCATAAAGGTATTTTCCCGATGGGGTTATGTGGATATCGGCACACGAAGCCTCGCCGGGGTTACCTTCGGTAAGGGTGGCAATGACCTGAAAACGAATGAGTTGTCCCGATACCGTGTCTAAACGCATACATTCGATAGTTCCGTTTAACTCGCAAACCACATAGGCAGTTTGCAGCCTGGGATGCAGTGTCAAATGACGGGGACCGGCACCGGGTTGAGTATTATAATTATCTGGTGTGGGTAACAGCTTGCCCTGGGTTGGTTGGAACTGATAGATATAAATCCGGTCGGTTCCCAGGTCGCAGGCATAAACAAATTGGTTGTTGACCGACATAACCGCCATATGGGCATGTGGTTGCTGTTGCCTGGGCGTTGGGCCATTGCCTGAGTGCTGATCTGCAGAAACAAACATGC
>JAFGVG010000103.1 GCA_016938095.1 Bacteroidales bacterium | reverse complement strand
GTACTAAAAATACAAATCTCTTACTTAATTTCGCAGGATACAAACATAATTAATTTCAATATTGAAAACGGGTGTTGTTATTAAAACTACCGGAAGCTGGCATACTGTAAGAGATCATCATGAAATTGTACTTTGCAGGCTTAAGGGTTCATTTCGCAAACAGGGGATCAGAAACACCAACCCTGTTGCGGTAGGTGACCAGGTGGAATATGACCTTTCGCCCGATGGAATTGGTTTGATTACACGCATTGCCAAACGTAAAAATTACATAATCCGCAAAGCCACAAATCTTTCGCGTGAAACACAAATTATGGCTGCCAATGTTGACCAGGCCGTGCTGATATTTACACTTGACTTTCCTGAAACACCGCTGGAATTTGTCGACAGGTTTCTGTTATCCGCGGAAGCCTACCACATCCCTTCGCTACTGTTGATCAATAAAACCGACCTGTATTCCGGTGAACGTTTGCAACGTCTTAAAGAGATCGAAAAACTATATGCATACGCGGGATATACCGTTATTGCAACATCGGTGCTGAATAATCAGCATATCGACCAGGTAAAAGAGCTGCTGACTGGCAAAACAAGCCTGGTCGCCGGTAATTCGGGCGTGGGCAAAAGTAGCCTGATCAACAGGTTACGCCCGGGTCTAAACCTGAAAACCGCAGACATATCCTGGTATCACGAGTCAGGCCGTCATACCACCACCTACCCCGAAATGATTGAATTATGGGAAAACACCTATATCATCGACTCTCCGGGTATCAGGGGCTTTGGCATCACCGATATGGCCCGCAACGAAATAGGGCTTTATTTTACCGACATATTCCGTCTGTCGAAAGACTGCCAGTTTTATAATTGCACCCATACCCATGAGCCCAATTGTGCAGTTATTGAAGCAGTGAAAAATGGAATATTGCATGAATCGCGTTACCGTAGTTATATTAATATTTTCACCGAAAGCGGGCAAAAGTACCGGACAAGCTAATGCACCTGTTCAAATAATTTTCCAATAACTTGTTGTAACTTTAGGAATATTTCCTACTTTGATTGCTCAATTTTTCAACCGGTTGATGATGAAAAAGTACACGCTCTATCTGATTGCTGCAACTGTGGTGGTGGTATTACTGAATCTTTATTTCAATTTTATCATCTACCGTAACCAGGTGTCTTTCCAACACAGCATTCTTTTGGGGCAAGCCGAAGCATGCGTGGTGGAACTGGAAAAAGCAATCATGAAATTCGAAAACGAAGTAAATGCCCTGCTTTATTCCCAATCACTTCCTGATGTGGATATTACCAGTGATGATATCAATCAGCCAGGCCTGCGGAATCTTGAAATGCTTTTTTCCAACAACCATGAACTGATCAAAAACATACACCTTTACGATAAAAGTAACAATGTATTGAATCTCACTTTTAACAAAAGAAACAAGCTGCTTGTTGACCCTTATGTGACTCAACTTTCCTACACACTGGTGAACCAGGAAGTCTTAACAAAAGGGGAAGAACACTACCAGCTCTCTTATCCTGTTTTTAATAACGATGAGCTGGTGGCCAACCTTGTTTTCACTTTAAATGTCACCTCTTTCATTGCTTCTCAATTTAATCAGCGTTTTCACGACGAAGCGTTTTTCCAATGGATCATGGACAGTAACGGGAGTGTTCTTTTTACAAATGCACCTGTAAAACCTGATTTCCCGGATTCGGCAGACCTTAAAGACCGGATTGCAGGCGAACAGACAGGTTTTTTCAAGCACAGGGCGCTTTTTGCGGGTAAAAAGGAAAATCTTTATTCTGCCTTTTCACCTTTGGCTTTGTTGCAGGAAAAGTTTAGCGTTATTTTTTCCATGCGCGAACGATTTGTTTTCGACCTGGTATTGAACAAAGTCATGGTTTCGGCCATTTTCAGTACGTTGATTATGCTGCTGATGCTTTCGCTCTTGTTGGGAAAACTTGGAAAAAACCTGTTGCTTAAAGAAAAAGCCAGTAACGAAACAACCAATTTGCAATCGGTTATAGACAACCTGCCGGTGGGCATTATGGTGCTTGATCAGCAGCATCAGGTAAAGATTCTCAACAAAACAGCCAGGGATATGCTGCTGATGAAAGAAGAGGATATCACAGCGGGTGGTAAAATTACCGACCGGTTTATGTTATCGAAGGACTATTACAATGATGGAACCGACACCTCATTTGACTCCAACCAGTTTGTGCTTTACCGGCACGAAGGAGAAGAAGTGGCGGTTATGAAAAAAGACCTTCCGTTTGAGTTGAATCAGGAAGAACTTATTCTGAGTGCATTTGTTGATGTAACCCCTATTGAAAAGGCCCGGAAGTATGAAGCAGCGTCCAATACTGCCAAGTCTGAGTTTCTAGCCAAGATGAGCCATGAAATCCGGACACCCATGAATGGCATAATTGGAATGACCGAAGCCCTGGACCAGGAAAACCTCACGCCAAACCAGAAGGAATATGTACAAATTGTCAAGCGAAGTGCCGATGTTTTGCTTACTTTAATTGACGACATTCTTGACTTTTCAAAAATTGAGGCAGGCAAGATGCAACTCGAAGAAATTCCTTTTAAGTTGCGCGAGGAGATAAAATTCAGTATTGATCTGTTCAAGCCCATCATTGAAGAAAAGAAACTCTTACTGACATTCAAAGTAAGCCCCAATGTTCCGGAAAATATCATTGGTGACCCGTTCAGGTTACGCCAGGTGTTATCTAACCTCATCAGTAACGCGGTAAAATTTACCAGCGAGGGAGAAATAGCTGTTGGTGTTGAACTCGAAGAAGAATACAACAACAATGTCACCTTGCTGTTTTATGTTGAAGATACCGGGGTAGGGATCCCCCGAAACAAAATTGAAACCATTTTCAATTCATTCACCCAAGCCGAGGACTCCACCTCCCGGCGGTTTGGTGGTACGGGCCTTGGAACTACCATTGCCAAACAATTGGTTACCCTTATGCATGGCGAAATTTGGGTACAAAGCCCTTCAACCCTATCAAGAAAACCTGAGTATCCCGGCTCGCGCTTCAGTTTTACCATCGAGGTGTACTCAAACGAAAAACTTCCGAAAGCACTTCCTGTCAACAACATCAAGCAATTAAGCCAGGTTAATGCACTTATTGTCAGCCATGCTGTTCAGAGCCAGCCCCGACTCACCCGCATGTTCGATATGGAGAAAATCAATTATGAGATATTTGTTTACGACAATGATCAGTTGGATGCACTGCGCATGAAACTGGATGAGTCTAACTTCCCGATGCATTTGTTGATTATTCTCGATAACCAGGAATTGGATGGCATTTCACTTGCAAAGGCGCTTCACGATTTCAAATTGACAGACAGGATGTTGGTTTATCTCATCAGCGCCAACCATAAACCGGCTAATTTCATACTGTCCAAGCGTTATGGCGTCGACTATTACTTTAGCGAGCCTTTCGAACAAAACGACCTGAGCGAAAGCTTCCATGAATCGTTCCCGATGCTTGAAAAAGTCAGTCATGAATCCGTGAGAAAAGTACGGCCTGATCTTTCCATATTGCTGGCCGAGGACAATGAAATTAACATTCGCGTGGCGCAAACCATATTCACATCGCTCGGTTACAATATTGATGTAGCCCACAACGGAAAAGAAGCCGTTGAAAAAGTAATGAACAAACCTTACGACATTGTATTTATGGACCTGGTTATGCCTGAAATGGATGGCTTGCAAGCCACTGTTGAAATCAGGGGCGCAGGTCAGCAGTTGCCCATTGTTGCCATGACCGCAACGGCCAGTTCCAAAAGCAAATCAAAAGCCATTTCAACCGGGATGAATGACTACATTGTCAAACCTGTAAAAACCGATGTGGTCAGGAACATCCTGATAAAATGGTTTGCCTGAAAACTTAACCGGCTTCTTCCCCTAATGCCGGTTTATTACGGAAACTGCTATGAGTTTAGCGTTTGCCAAATCCTTTAGACATGAATACTGCAGCTGTAACAGAAACGCCAGGGATACTGATCAAGGAAGAAACCCTGCAAACCGTGGAGCACTATATTGCTCAAAACACGCTCGTGCTTGAGAGTCTTGAACCCTACCCGGGATACCTGGGACAAAACATGCCGGTTAAGCCCATTCCGGAAGCCCTCTTTTTTATCACGGATGTGCAATATCCCGATGAGCAATTGCTAAGGGTGTCACAATATCTGTGTGAGCAGGAGCAGCTTGTTATTGATGCCTGCCCGGTAGAAATAACCCTGCATCATATCAGTTATTACGGCATCCGGGTAAAAGGATTATTTCATTACAATCAGATTGCCGAATTGCAGGAATTATACACTCGCCATAACGTGCAGTTTATGAAAAAGAAAGAAATAAACGCACCGGGCCTGATGAAACTATTCAAGGTTTTTATTATGGAGCCCATGGCAGCGAACATTTATCAGGATGTGGAAAATGATGCCATTTTTTACCTCGAAATCCCAGGGTATCTCGATTGGGAAATGTTCCGGAAGCTGACCTTGCGGGTAAAGAACAACGTGGAAAACAGTAATTTTGACTGTGCCACCTGCTTTATTTACCAGAAAAAAATTCGCGATTTCGTCAGGATATATGCCCCCAATCTTACGACCGAGAACCTGAAGCACATTCGCCAGAAATACCTCGAAGAAATTGCCAGGGTGCAGGATGACACCTTATGATACAGGTATTAGTTTCAATGTGCCTCCAGCCAGTTTTCACCCATGCCGATATCAACGGTCAGGGGCACACTTAATGACATAACATTTTCCATTGCCTGTTTCACTATTTCCTTTACAGCCGGCGCTTCTTCCCTTAAAACATCGAGGATGAGTTCGTCGTGGATCTGCAGAATCAATTTGCTCCGGTAGCCTTTTCGTAAAATACGCTGAAGATTGACCATGGCCAGCTTAATAATATCTGCTGCAGATCCCTGAATGGGCGCGTTAATGGCATTGCGCTCTGCAACACCTCTTACAATGGCATTGGAGGAATGAATATCGGGTAAATAACGGCGTCTTCCCATGAGGGTTTGCACATATCCCTTTTCTCTGGCCAGTTTAACAGATTTTTCCATGTATTCCTTCACCCTGGGGAAAGAGGCAAAATAGCCCTGTATCAGATCAGCTGCTTCGGAACGGGGGATATTCAGGCGTTGAGACAAACCAAAAGCAGAAATACCATAAATGATCCCAAAATTGGCAGTTTTTGCCTTGCTTCGCATGGAAGAAGTCACCTCTGTATCCTTAACCTTGAATATGCGCGCTGCAGTGGAAACATGTATATCTGCCTGATGCGAGAAAGCGTCAAGCATATTTTCATCCTGGCTCAGGTGCGCCATCAGCCTCAGTTCTATTTGTGAGTAATCTGCAGAAAGCAGTAAATAATCGTGTCCACTGGGAACAAAAGCTTTTCGGATCTCCTTGCCACGCTCATCCCTGATGGGAATATTCTGCAGGTTTGGATTACGGGAACTCAACCTGCCGGTACTCACCCAGGCCTGATCAAAGGTTGTATGAATTTTTCCAGATTGATCGTCTAACAGTTGCGGTAGCGCATCCACATACGTACTGATGAGTTTCTGAATGGCACGGTAATCGAGTATATGGCTGACAACAGGATGCTTATCGGTAAGCTTCAGCAATACTTCTTCACCGGTTGAATATTGTTTTGTTTTTGTTTTCTGGGCTCCTTCGGAAATATTGAGTTTCTCAAACAAGACTTCGCCCAGCTGTTTGGGTGAGTTAATGTTAAAAATTGTGCCGGAAAGCGAGTATATGTATTTTTCCTGGTCGGCCAGTTCCTTTTTCAATAATGAAGAATATTGGTTCAGGCTTTTCTGATCAATTCTGAACCCGGCATTTTCCATTTCAGCGAGTACCCTAACCAACGGCATTTCTGCCTTTAATGCCAGCTCCAACAAACCTTGCTTTTCCAGTTCTGGTAAGAGTAACCGGTATACCTGCCAGGTAATGTCTGCATCTTCGCCGGTATATTCCCGGATGGCATCGAGATCAACTTCCCGCATGTTTCGCTGCTGCGGTCCCTTTTTGCCAATGAGCGTTTCGATTGAGACCATGCTGTATTGCAGGTATATTTCCGCCAGGTAATCGAGGTTGTGCTTCAGATCTGGTTGTAAAAGGTAATGCGCAATCATGGTATCGAACAGTTCGCCTTCAACTGAAATACCATAATTCATAAGCACTTGGATATCAAACTTCAGATTCTGACCTACTTTTCTGATGTCGGTTCTTTCAAATACTTTACGTAACTGATCAAGCAATTCCATCGCCTCGCTCCTTCTTTCAGGAACCGGAATATAAAAAGCTTCATGGGCATTAAACGAAAAGGCCAGGCCCACCAGTTCTGCCTTACGCGTATTCAAACCGGTAGTCTCCGTATCGAAACAAAAAGCTTGTTGTTCTACCAACTTATCAACAAGAGCCTTAACCTTGGCATCGGTATCTACCAGGTGATACTGATGACTAACTGTTGATATGTTTTGAAGGCTGCTGTCAGCACTTTCGGACAATTTTCCTGCCGGTGCTTCAAACAAACTGCCCTGCAAAGGAGGCGTTGATGTTTCCCGGGTAAGCCGGCCCAGTAAAGTTTTAAATTCGAGTTGCCGAAACAAGGCTGTAAGCCTGGGCATATCCCATGAGGTAGTTTTAAGTTCCCCGGCTACAAAATCAATGGGTACACCCAGGTTAATAGTTGCCAGTTCATAAGACAGCAATACTTTCTCCCTGTTTTGACCAAGGCTTTCCTGTTGCCGGGGTTTTAATTCACCAACATGCTCAAGCAGATTTTGAACAGAGCCGTATTTGGATATTAACTCCCGTGCCGATTTTTCGCCGATTCCGGGGGCACCCGGAATATTATCAGAGGAATCGCCCCAGAGTGCAAGAATATCGATTACCTGAAGCGGCGTTTCCACCCCAAAAAACGTTTTAACTTCTGCTACGCCCAGGGTTTCATAGTCGCCGCCCGATCGCCCGGGTTTGTACATTTTAATGTGCTCTGTAATCAATTGCATGTAATCTTTATCCGGTGTTACCATGAATACCTGATAACCATCTGCCGCTGCCTTTTTTGCCAACGTTCCGATTACATCATCGGCCTCAAAACCGGCAACTTCAATAACCGGAATGTTAAATGCGCTGATTATTTCTTTGATTACCGGAACCGACTTTTTGATTTCTTCCGGCGTGGCAAGTCGATTGGCTTTGTATTCGCTGTAAAGCTGATGCCTGAATGTAGGCGTTGGTGGATCGAAAACAACAGCAGCATAATCAGGTTTTTCGCGATTAAGAATATCGGTTAGTGCTGTGGTAAAGCCATATATTGCTGAGGTATTTGTTCCGCCCGAATTAATCATGGGTCGGTTGATAAAAGCATAATATGCCCTGAATATCAATGCGTAGGCATCAAACAAAAAGACTTTTTCGGGGTGTTGTTTCATATGCTAACAAGAAAAAACCGGTTGAAAAAACTCACCCGGTGTTGTAAATCAATAGCAGAAAAAATCAGCACGCACACTTGTTAACGCATTCGATAATGCTGCTCAGATTTTCGTTTCGGACGAAATAATAGGTATTTTTTCCTTCACGTTTTGAACCCAAAATACCCTTATCCTTTAAAATACCCAGGTGATGCGAGGTGGTGGATTGCTCGATATTCAGAAATTCATGTATTTCGGTGACTGTCACCTGATTTCCTCCGTCGAGGTACTGTAAAATAGCAATGCGCATAGGATGAGCAATAGCTTTTAACATGCTGGCAGCCTTTTCGAGTTGTTCAGCCGTAAGGCCTTCAAATTTCATAGCTCAATTATCATAAAAAAGGGTTATACAGGAAAACAACAGAACCAAATATTCCGGCATCTGTTTACACATATACACATACAAATATATACAATATTCAGCCAAATTACTGATTTCTTGTCGTATAAATTATTTGCTAACTTTGTATCCTAATCATTATTTCATGCCAGGTATAGATCAGATCAAGCAATTGCTTTCTCCGGAGTTGAAACAATTTGACAAATATTTCAACCAGGTTATGAAAACCGATGTACCCTTGCTGAATCTTGTTATCAATTATATACTTCGCCGAAAAGGAAAGCAAATGCGTCCCCTGCTTGTTTTTCTAAGTGCCAGACTGCACGGCGAACCCACACAATCGACTTACAATGCCGCAGCGCTTATAGAAATTCTGCATACCGCCACGCTGATACATGATGATGTTGTGGATGAATCCAACGAAAGACGAGGGTTCTTTTCCATAAACGCATTGTGGAAGTCGAAAGTTGCCGTACTGGTGGGTGATTACCTGCTGGCCAAAGGTATGTTGCTTGCCATTCATAATAAAGAATATGATATTCTCAATCTGGTTTCCGAAGCGGTTAAGGAGATGAGTGAAGGCGAGCTGCTGCAATTGAGAAAAACACGTAAGCTCAATCTGACAGAAGCGGATTATTTTGAAATCATTCGCAAGAAAACAGCTACACTCATTGCATGTTGCAGTTCATCGGGTGCGCAATCTGTCGGGGCACCTCCCGAAACGGTTGAAGCGATGAAGGACTTTGGTGAAAAACTGGGTATTGCT